>CAMUFS010000306.1 GCA_947088195.1 uncultured Clostridia bacterium | reverse complement strand
TAATAAGGGCATGTTTTGAATAAAGTAAAGGTTATTAATATTTCTGTTTATTATCAAGAAACTGCCCGTAAATAACTTGTACATATAGCTTCTCTGATCTCCATATGCCACATTGTTATCAATTGGCGTACGTCCAGTACGCCTCATTATTTCGCCTTGCATATGAAAATTTATCCTGCGTTTGTTATTGCTTAGAATCGAATATGCGGGCTTGTCATTAGCAGTGCTGTTGACACAGAATAATAAGGTAATTGCAGTTGATATCATTTCTAAGCAGGATGTACTCATCAATATTATCCACAGATGTTTTCGATAAGGTGGTGTCTATGAAGAAATTATTAGAATTCCTTTTACTACTATTTGGAGGTTGTTTCAGTCTTGGTTTTATTGTAAGCAAACTAGAAAAGAAAAAGGGCTGGGTAGAAGGACATAAGCCTTACGGCATATATGAAAAACATATAAAGCGTCCATTAGATTTTGCCTTTGCGGTCTCTGCGCTTTTGCTATTTTGGCCATTTTTTTTGATTGTTGCATTGATGGTAAGGATAAATATGGGAAGTCCGGTATTGTTTACACAGGAGAGACCAGGAGTAGGCGGAAAGATATTCAAGATCTTTAAATTTCGCACTATGACAGATGCAAGAGACATTGAGGGAAACTTGCTTCCGGATGCCCAAAGGCTTACCAAGTTTGGAGGTATTATGAGGAGCACCAGCTGTGATGAAGCTGGCGAACTTATCAATATCATTAAGGGAGATATGGCTATAGTCGGACCAAGACCCTTATTGGTAAAATATTTGGAACGCTACACACCTACCCAGATGAGACGGCAGGAGGTTAGGCCAGGACTTACTGGATTAGCCATGTCTACGGTAAGAAATTCTGCTGGATGGGATAAGAAATTTGAACTGGATATTGAATATGTTGATAATATTTCTTTTTTGATGGACTTAAAAATTATTCTGTGGACAATCAGAATTGTATTGAAAAGAGAAGGTATAAATGAGCCAGGGGCCGTTACAAATACAGAGTTTATGGGTACATTGGAGGAAAAGAAATGAAGTCAATTCTTATAGGTGCAGTTGGATCAACTAAGGCTGCTTTACAGGCGATGATAGAAGTGGGCTTTCCCATATCAATGGTTTTTTCGCTTGACGAGGCGGTAGCAACGAATGTATCGGGATATTATCCAATTCATGAAATTGCGGAAAAAAATAATATTTCGTATATAAAATTCAAAAGAATAAATGATGAGTCGCATGTAAAAAAAATAAAAGAGTTATCACCTGAATATATTTTTGTGATTGGTTTATCGCAGTTGGTTAAAAAAGAAATTATTGATGCTGCAAAAATAGGCGTAGTTGGTTTACATCCAACTCCTTTACCAAAGATGAGAGGGCGCGCAGCGAATGTTTGGCAGGTGCTCTTAGGGGTTCATGAGACAAAATGTTCCATGTTCTTTATAGATGACGGAATAGATAGTGGAGATATTTTAGGGCAGGAAGGCTATACCATAGAAGATACAGACTATGCAGAAGATGTATATCAGAAGATAGAGGATGCAACTTATCGTTTGTCAAAAAGAGTGTTCCAGCAGATTACTAATGGAACACTAAATCCTGTGAAGCAGAATGAAAATGAAGCCACTTATCTTTTAAAAAGGTCTCCAGAAGATGGACTTATTGATTGGAATCAACCGATTAAAAAAATACATACACTTATGAGAGCAGTATCAAAACCTTTTCCTGGAGCGTATGGAATGTATGATGGAAATCATAAGGTAATTATATGGCGGGCAGACATGTTGGAGAATAAAAAGTATATCGGTATGAATGGGCAAATAGCAGAAATCACAGATAGTTATTTTGATGTGGTTTGTTGTGATGGATTACTCAGGATAACAGATTTTGATAATGTTGATGGTGTGAAAATGTTTGTGGGTCATAAACTGAGGTGAGCAAAATGAAAGTGTTAGTAATAGCACCACATCCTGATGATGAAGTGCTTGGATGTGGTGGAACAATAGCAAAACACGTTGCTGATGGAAATGAAGTCTATGTGGCAATTGTTACTAAGGGGACCTCTCCTATGTTTTCGGAAGATTATATAGAGACAGGAAGAACTGAATGTAGAGAAGCAGATAGACGATTAGGCGTTAAAAGAACCATTTTTTTGGATTTCCCTGCAGCAAGGATGGAGGAGACTCCACGGCACAAATTGAATGAGGCATTTATTAATCTAATTCAAAACATACAGCCTAATATAGTATATCTTCCGCATAGAGGAGACATGCAGTTGGATCATAAAATGACAGTTGATGCTACAATGGTCGCACTTAGACCTAAGTATAAGCATGTAGTTAGTAAGATTTATGCCTATGAAACAGTTTCAGAGACTGGATGGGATATTCCTAACACTATAAATGAGTTCATACCTACAGTTTATTCTGATATTTCACGGTTTTTAGATAAGAAAATCGAGGCACTATCAGTTTTTAAATCGCAAATTGCTGATTATCCGAACGCGAGATCACTTAAAGCAATAGAAGCATTGGCTATTTACAGAGGAACTACAGTTGGCATCAAGGCAGCTGAGGCTTTTTTATTAATACGAGAAATACAATTAGAAGAAAGAGAGAGTTTTAATGAATAATTTAATTATTGTTGGAGCTTCCGGACACGGCAAAGTTTGCGCTGAAATAGCGACTCTTAGTGGAAGATATGAAGACATACTCTTTCTTGATGACAATCCTGTTATACAAAAGTGTGGAAAGTATGATGTTGTAGGTACATCGAGCATATTTTACCAATACATAAATGATAATATAGAATTTTTCGTTTCGATAGGGAATTTTGAACATAGAAAGCGAATCCAGGAGAAAATAAAGAACGCTGGCGGTTTAATTACTACATTGATTCATCCAAAAGCTACTATAAGCGAAGATGTTTTAATTGGTGATGGCACGGTTGTCATGGCAGGGACTGTAATTAATCCAGGGACAAAGATTGGAAAAGGTGTAATTATTAATACTTCCAGTTCTGTAGACCACGATTGTAGCATCGGAGCATACAGCCACGTTTCTGTTGGAGTACATTTATCAGGAACCGTTTGCGTAGGAGGCTATAGTTGGATAGGCGCGGGAGCTGTTATCTCAAATAATGTTAATATCTGCTCTGATGTCGTAATAGGTGCTGGTGCAGTTGTCATAAAGGATATAAAGGAGAGCGGAACATATATAGGAGTTCCAGCAAAGAAGATGAAAAGAAATAGTGTAGAGATTATGAACAATAGGCTTCCGAACTGGTTCGGGGGGGGGTATTACCTAAGTAGAACACAGGCCTTCCAATTGTTAAGAAACTGGAGGGTGGCATGATAAGAATACTTTTTACTGGAGTAGGAAGAAGAATTGAACTACTTCAAGCATTTCGAAATGCTGCTCTTGTGTTGGATAAAGAATTGAAGATTTACGGTGCTGATATGGGAGAAACAGCTCCTGCATTGGTATATTGTGACTATGTCAGACATGTAGTTTCTATGAAGGATTCGAACTACATAAGTGAGCTTCTGGCAATATGTACAGAGGATGAAATAGACCTTGTTATTCCTACGATAGATACAGATCTTTTGGTTCTCAGTGAAAGCAGAGAGATGTTTGAACGGATGGGAACCAGAGTGATGGTTAGCGCTCCTGATATGATTCGTATTTGCAGAGATAAAAATTATACTTCAAAGTGTTTTATGGATTG
>CAMUFS010000305.1 GCA_947088195.1 uncultured Clostridia bacterium | reverse complement strand
GTTGCTTCAAGATACGATGCCGGGCTGGCTGTATCAGGTGAAAAAGGGTGCCACCACTATCTGGGAAACGTGGGATGGAATCAATGAGGAGGGGGTACCTTCTGCATCGCTGAACCATTATTCTAAAGGGGCAGTTACAGGCTGGTTATTTGAGGGCGTGTGTGGCATTCATCTTATAAATGGTAAGATTGAGATCAAGCCACAGCCATGCCGCTTGCTGAATTATGCGAGAGCAGTGTACCATTCGCCAGTTGGGGATATCGAGAGTAGTTGGCGCTGTGAAGGAGAAGGATTTGTGTATGAATTTGTCATTCCAGCGAATGCCCGTGCAAGCATAGTTCTTCCTGATGGGAGAAAAGAATGTGTTGGAGCTGGTAGATATTGTTTTTGATAGGAAAGCAAAGCACTGTATATTGAGATAGATAGAAGTATAAAATGAGGCTTGTCAATTTGACAAGCCTTCTGTTATGTATTCACAAAATGTGATAATGTAGTTTGCAATTTCTTCTGGCGGTTCTTGCATTCCGTTTTGCAGCCACCACTGAATTACACCGTTGCAGCCACCAGCAAGAAACATGAAACCCGAATTTCGTTTTACAACAGAACCATTATTTTGGGGCAGTGGTTCAAGCCAATGTCCCATATAATTTAAACAACATTTAGCTAACTGCTGGATAAATTGTTGTTTCTCTATTGGGGTGTTCAATGCTTGGATCAACTGACAGTTGTTTTGCAGTGCATTTAGTATGGCAACTACTGCGGCATGTGCGCCAGTAGCTTGGATAGAAGCAAGCATTTTATCAAATTCCTGAAGACCTTCTAATTCAATCTTTTCTAAAAGATCATAACTATCCTGATAATGTTTGTAAAAAGTCCCACGATTAATTGCTGCTTTGTCGCAAATTTCGGTCACTGTGATCTTGGACACGGGCTTGTCTTTCAATATATCCAGAAAAGCTTCCTGTATCATCTTGCGTGTGTAGCGCACGCGGGCATCAGTTTTCATGATTTTGTTCCTTTCTTGAACAGATTAAATTCATTTGTTTGTTATCTAACATATGATAGAGAATTGTTTCTTGATTTGTCATTGTTTTTACCAGTATAATACAAATATCAGAGAAAATCAACAAATGTAAAAATAAGATCAATAAGGTGTAGTCTTAGGAAAAAAACAAAGGAGTTTGTTATGGAAACGATTAAGAGGTTTTCTATTGATGAGGTAAGAAATATACAAATTAAGAGTACGTTATCTCAGGTGAATGTAGTGAGTGGGAATGATTTGGATATTGTGCTGCGCTGGACAGACACAAAACGTCGCAAAACTTTGGTAGAATTAAACGAAAAACTACTGACAGTAAAGGACCATGCCGAAGTTGCATGGTACGGTATTCTGGGTTTGATCTGGCTGAAAGAAGATAAGGAATTAACGCTGGAACTGCCGTCTGAATTTAAGGGTATGATACAACTTGAGAGTAAGGATGAGTGCATTAGGATATTAGGAATTACTGGTTCTTGTTCATTACAGGTAAAAACTACGGTTGCTGCCATTGATGTATCATCAACTGATGTTCGGGATTGTGATTTCAAAAGCCAAAGTGGCTGTATTATTCTGCGGAATATTACAAGCCAAAAGGGAATTTGTGCTACTACAGATAGCGGAAATATTGAGTGTTTTTGTGGAGAACCAGCACACAACTATATGCTGGATTGTTATTCGGAACATGGTTCATGTAATTTGCCAAAAAGTGTCAGTCGAGGAAAAAAGCCTCTTTGTCTTCGTTCCAAAACAGGTGCTATAAGTGTAAATTTTATGGAATAAATTAATATTAGGATTCAGAAATAATTAACAGATAAGCATTTTTTAATTATCTATGTATTAAAAAGGAGGATACAAGTGATGGATTTTTGTAGTGTACAGGGAAAGGTTGCAATAGTTACAGGTGCAAGTCGCGGGATTGGTAAGGCGATTGCAACAATATTCGGAGAACATGGGATGAAGGTGGTTTGTGCAGCTCGCAGTCAGGAGCAGGGGCAGGCTGTGGTGGATAGGATTCAGGCGAGCGGTGGTGATGCTATTTTTGTACGTACAGACTGCAGTAGTGCCGATGAGATCAGAGCTTTGGTGGATGCCGCGGTAAGCCATTATGGCAAACTGAATGGTGTAGTCAGCAATGCTGGTATTGGCATGGGTGGTACACCATTACATGAATATGATGTGGAAGAATATGAGAAAATTTTCGATTTAAATAGCAAGGGTGTATTTGTGGGAATGAAATATGGTGCGGAGGCTATTTTTAAAACTCACGGACAAGGAGGTTTCCTTATCAATGTTGCTTCCATTGCCGGGTTGGTACCTCAGAGAGGGCAGGCATTGTATACTGCGACAAAATTCGGCGTAGTTGGCATGACTAGGGCAGCAGCGCTGGATTATGCGAAATATGGTATTACTGTCAACGCCATTTGTCCAGGCTACACCAAAACAAGTATTTTTGGTGATGCACCAGAACAAGCTATGGCATTTTTTGCGGCTGATTGCCCGGCTGGCCGGATGGGTGATCCCAATGAATGTGCCTATCTAGCGCTGTTTCTTGCCAGTGATATGGCTCGATATATCACTGGTGCAGCGATTCCTGTTGATGGTGCATTAAGCGCAGGCCATCAAAATATGAGTAGTTGGAAACATCCAGAGCTTATAAAAGAAGAAGATTATATTGAGAAAGCTTAATTGGAGATTTCTAATTGATGGAACAAATGTTCTAACTATTCATATCTTCTGTGTTGTGCTATAATGAAAACTATAATAGTATGTGGTGTGTTCATTGATATAGCACAGAAATGGGGATAAATATGATTAAAAAAAATGTAAAGAGAAAACTCGCAACTATTTTGCTGGGAACTGTGCTCGCAGTTTGTCCAATTCAGATGGTGTGGAATCCTGTTTTGATTGCGGAGGCTCATTCCGGCAGAACAGATTCATATGGTGGTCATCATGATTATAAGAATAAGAGTGGATTAGGAGCGTATCATTATCATTGTGGCGGTTATCCAGCTCATCTGCATGAAAATGGTGTGTGTCCTTACAGTGGCTCTTTTTATGATGAAACGGTATATGTTGATGTTATAGCATCAGCAGAGCCATGTGATATTGCTCATGAGGAACATGGGTGGAAGCATGATGGGGCAGGCTGGTGGTATCAGAATTATGATGGAAATTGTGTGAAGGATGGCATGTATTATATTGACGATCATTGTTTTGTATTTAATGAAAGTGGATATATGCTGACTGGATGGCAGGAAATAGAGGATGACTGGTACTATTTTGATGAAAATGGCTATATGGCGACTGGCTGGAAAGAGATAAATAATATCTGGTATTGCTTTGATGAAGAGGGATGTATGATGACAGGAGCACATTGTGTGGATGACTGTTTTTATCACTTTAGAGCAGATGGAAGCTGGGATGGAAATTATTATCAGACGTACTTGGAGTGTTGGGAAGCGTGTGATTAGAATTAAAAATTTTATTTCCCAGTTGACAAAGGCTGAAAAATTTGGTAAAGTTTTTATAAGTTGAAAGGGAGTAGTAAAAAAGGTTCGGCCAACAATCTCCGGCATTGCCGTGGCTGGACACTTCTGGTTTTTGGATTAGATAGCACAAGAAGTACGAGACTTTTGACGTAGGAAGCTACGTTGAAAGTCTTTTTTTATGCGCAGACCTGTGCAGAGGAAATATGCCACTAACGTGGCGCACAG
>CAMUFS010000304.1 GCA_947088195.1 uncultured Clostridia bacterium | reverse complement strand
CAATTCTCTGGGCTACTTTTTCGGTAATACTTGGCATGTTGTTCTTCGGCGCTTTTTTATATTATTAAATTGGGGAAGGAGAGAACAATAAAATATAACAACATAAATATATTAAAATGTAAAAGTTACTATTATGTCAAATAACAATGCATCTAGCATATAGAAAAAATAACTTAGCCAAATCTTGGTATCCTCCGTCCCTGCTTAGTGAAAAACGTAGTGGATGCTAAGCTCGTGAGGAACCTCGCTAAAGTGTATCATATAATTCGCAAGCTCATTATGCGGTACGCTTCAGCGAGGTATCTCACGAGCTTAGCGTCCGCTACGTTTTGAACTAAGCGGGAGCGCGGTGACAGAGGACTATAGGCCATTCTCTGGGTGGACCTGTCTCGAACATGATTCTCCTAATACAAATAAACGATAACTATATTTTGCATAAAGTATCATTTTGTATACATTACTTTTTGCATATGATATTGTATCCACTTATTGACATTATCTAAATATTCAAAAACATTTTCTATCTGCATTAGCTTATAAAGAGTCAAGGCTCTTGCCTGACAATTAATAGATTTTTCTGGATTAAACTCAATATCTGTAAACCAATCATATTCTCTTAAGTCAATTTCTGTTCCTTTTGTTTGAACTAATGCTTTTATATAGATATAATCATAAAAAGCTGTTTTAGGAATTAAGCTCCACTCGATATTATCATAAACAAACGAGACCAATTTGCCTGAATTTTTTAATCTTTCATCTCTTTTCGCCAGTTTAGGCTCAACAAAATATAAATCACAAAATGGTCCAGCATTCTCAAATTTTTTCGATCCCTGAAAGATACATTCCAAATATATATCATTTAGTTTAAGGTTAAATGCACTTAATTCCACCCCTAATGAAACTTCACTCTTTGTTGAGATTTCCAACGCTTTTTGCTGGTGGGCTAAATAAATACTATGATGCAATGCTGAAATATTCTTTCTTTTTTGCGAAATCGCAAAACCACCATTCCAAGCAAATTCAAATGATTTTTCTACCACAGTATTCTCAATTATCGTCCAAGCTGGTCTTTTTGCCATGTTGATTCCTCCTGCAAATTAGATTTATTACTTGGATAATCTATTTTTCTTTATCTTCTAACAATGGACTTTCCACTGCACTTAATAGTTTCTGATAAAGCTCAGGGTATTCCTTCTTTATATTCACTGGCTTTAAATCTCTTCCCACTAATGCATGTACCGTTTTCCCTACATTAATTGGTGTCTGATCATTTTCTCGGTAAATCACATATTCAATCTCCAGCTTTGCCCCCGCCATTTTTTTAAGCTCTGCTTGTACTATTAAACGATCCTCATAATATGCTGCGCTGATATATTTGCTATACAGCTCTACAAGCGGCATAATCAATCCTTGTTGTTCTATCTCTGTGTAAGTCATTCCCATCTGCTTAATCAGCTCTGTTCTCGCTACCTCATACCAAATTGGATAATTAGAATGATGCGCAATTCCCATTCGATCTGTCTCTGCATAACGAACTACAATATGACTTTTTCCTACCATACTCTCCCTCATTTCTATCATTTTATTTTTTCTTTTATCACCTATTTATCACTTGACAAAAAATATATGTTATCCGAAGTTAGCTCTGAGAATATCCCTGCAAAAACACACTTAGCTTATCCATCGCTTGTTTTAACTCTTCCACTCTCGGCAGATATACAATTCGAAAATGATCTGGCTGTTTCCAGTTAAAACCTCCTCCATGAACCAAAAGCACCTTCTGTTGTCTTAGGAAATCCAACACAAATTTCTCATCATCGTAGATATGAAATTTTTCTGTATCAATCCGCGGAAAGATATAAAAGGCCGCTTTGGGTTTTACAGCAGATATTCCGGGAATATTGTTAAGCGCTCGATAAATATATTCTCTCTGCTCATAAATACGCCCACCGGGCAGCAAAAGCTCATCTGCGCTTTGATAGCCTCCAAGCGCTGTCTGAATAATAGACTGCGCCGGAACATTCGAACACAATCGCATAGAAGAAAGCATATTCAGCCCTTCAATATATCCCTTCGCCGCTCTTTTATCTCCACTCAAACACATCCAGCCACTGCGAAAGCCTGCCACGCGATGCGATTTTGACAACCCGTTAAACGTGACACACAACATATCTGGTGCAAGTGAGGCAATGGAAGTATGTTTTAACCCATCCATCACCAACCTGTCATATATTTCATCAGAGAAAATAATTAATTCATGCTGTCTTGCAATCTCCACCAGTTCTAAAAGAAGCTCCTTGGGATACAAGGCACCCGTTGGATTATTGGGATTAATAATCACAATCCCCTTTGTTCTATCCGTTATCTTATCCCGAATGTCCTGCAAATCTGGATACCAATCCGCCTGCTCATCACAGATATAGTGAACGGGATGCCCGCCAGCCAGATTCGCTGCAGCCGTCCAAAGTGGATAATCTGGCGATGGAATAAGAATCTCATCCCCATCGTTTAATAGTCCCTGCATTGCCATCACAATCAGTTCACTCACGCCATTTCCTATATAAATATCATCAATTCCCACATTTGGCAGCTTTTTTAACTGTGCATACTGCATCACGGCCTTTCTCGCAGGAAAGATACCCTTTGAATCAGAATAGCCCTGTGATTCCCTTAGATTGTACGCCATATCCTGTATAATTTCCTCCGGCGCATCAAAGCCAAAAGGCGCAGGATTGCCAATATTCAACTTAAGAATCTCCATATTATTTGCAATCATGCGGTTTGCCTCATCCACCACTGGTCCACGCACATCATAACACACATTCTCCAGCTTGTTCGACTTATCAAATGTCCTCATCCGTATCCTGCTACTAAAAACATATACAAATAGGTACATACTAGATGATTCGCTACAATCTCACGATTTATAGTTGCTGCTTCAACGTGTATGCTTTACTCACAAGTTCGATGTGTTATCGAACACATAGTACACTCCACAGCCATAAATTCCCAACTAGAGTTTTTGTATATTTTGCCTAGTAGCTTCTCCTCTCTTTTTTAATCTTTATATTTCCTCGAAAGACTCCACTGTTGTCGTTTTAACTGTCTCTCTAAACTTCTTACTTTTTTCATTTTATTTATTTTTTATAAGTGTCTCTACTACTTAAAACCGCAAATTCTTTTATCCCAAGGTCAATCCCTATCCCTAAAATCATAACGTAGGGGTTTTTCCAGCTCTTTTTCATCCACTAATACGTTGCTACAGTGCGTTAGCCCATATCTCAAATCATGATAAAATGGAAATTTTTTTATTTATATTATCCAAAATATCAGCTAATTTTTATGGTTATTGAAAATTTTAGAAGCATTTTAGAAACACGAGCTTGGATACTGCTTGGGTAAATTTATCTTTACCATTCACTTGTAAATCGTCATCCATCGGCGAGGTTACTGAAAAAGTGATCAAACGCAATTTTGAACCACTATATATAGATAAATATCAAAGAATAATCACTATATATTGTACCTATTTTTGAAGATAGGGGACTTTTTCAGCAGCCTCGTTAAGCACCGACGTTTTTCAATAGGTTCCTTGAGGATACCAATGGTTTGGTTCTGCTACTTTTTTGACAGTCCAAATTTGTTATTTATGGAACCTATACTGTAATCGTTACATTTAGAAATAGTATCTGCATTATTCTTTTGCTGTTTCTAAATAAAAAATGGAAGAATCCTATTCCAGCACAGCCAAGAAA
>CAMUFS010000303.1 GCA_947088195.1 uncultured Clostridia bacterium | reverse complement strand
TCACCACCATTGCTGATATGATGATCGATGCACACTGTCCTCTTAGCCGTCTCAAAGTATACAGAAGAAAAACCAAGTCTATCCTTATCGCCGCAGTCAAGAATAAAAAATACGTCATATTCCTTTGGCTCAGAAGCCGTGTGTTTAATTTTCTCTATTCCTTCTATAAAAGAATAACTCTTAGATACCTCCTCCAGATAAAGATCCACCTCAATATCTGGAAAATTTTTTCGAATATAATGGTACAGCGCCATACAGGCGCCGACACAGTCGCCGTCCGGCCTGACATGACCAGAGATCGCTGCCGTCTTTACTTCCTTAAGCTCATTCCTCAGTATCATTCTTATTTACCTCATCAATCAACTTCGACATATTGACTCCATATTCAATGGACTGATCCAAAACAAATGTGATCTGTGGGGTATTTCTTAAATTCACTGTTCTGGCAAGCTGCGTGCGTATATAGCCCTCTGCACTCTTTAGACCCTGAATGGTCTCCTTTTGTGCTTCCTCATCGCCAAGAACACTGATATATGCCTTGCAATATTTCAAATCTGGAGTCACATCCACCGAAACCACACTTGTCATAGTATGGATTCTGGGATCCTTGATCTCATTTCTGATAATATTGCTAAGCTCCTTCATTACTTCTCCATTGACTCTTGTATTTTTTATACTATTTTTTCTCATCTCGGAACCTCTTCCATAATATAGGCCTCTATCTGATCGCCCTCTTGCAAATCACTAAACTTCTCAAACACAAGACCACATTCATAGCCTGCATTTACTTCCTTCACATCATCCTTAAAACGCTTTAAAGACGCAAGAGCACCATCAAATAATATCTCTCCATCTCTGCTGACTCTGCAGCTACAGCCTCTCTGGAATTTACCATCCAATATATAAGAACCAGCTATCATACCTACGCCGGAGGACTTAAAGGTCTGCCTTACTTCTGCATGGCCGATCACCTTCTCTGCAAACACAGGCTCTAGCATACCCTTCATGGCAGCTTCGACATCCTCAATGGCATTATAGATCACGCGGTACAAACGCACATCAACATTTTCGCGCTCTGCAATGCTCTTCGCCGTATTATCTGGCTTAACATTAAAGCCGATAATAATTGCATTGGATGCAGAAGCAAGAATAACATCTGACTCATTGATGGCACCCACACCTCCATGGATGACCTTGACGATCACTTCCTCGTTAGAAAGCTTAAGAAGACTCTGTCTCATCGCCTCCACGGAGCCCTGAACATCCGCCTTCACGATAATATTCAGCTCCTTCAAGCTGCCTGCCTGAATCTTGCTAAACAGATCGTCCAGTGACATCTTCGCTCTTGTCTCCTCCAAAAGCTTCTCTTTGCCCTGAGAGATAAAGGTTTCAGCAAAGCTCCTCGCCTCCTTCTCATTCTCACATGCAACAAAGATCTCTCCCGCATTCGGAACATCATTTAAACCAAGGATCTCCACTGGTGTAGAAGGAAGTGCCTCCTTCACTCTTCTACCCTTGTCATCGATCATAGCTCTCACCTTGCCATGGCTTGAACCGGCTGCAATGACATCACCGACATGCAAGGTTCCCTTCTGTACCAGAACTGTCGCCACAGGCCCCTTGCCCTTGTCAAGCTGCGCCTCAATAACAAGACCTCTCGCCTTGCGCTTTGGATTCGCCTTCAGCTCCTTCACCTCAGCAGTGAGAAGGATCATCTCCAAAAGATTCTCAATTCCCTCACCAGTATGTGCGGAAACAGGAACAAAGACGGTGCTTCCACCCCAATCCTCCGCAACCAATTCATATTCGATCAGCTCCTGCTTTACTCGGTCAATATTGGCACTCGGTTTATCAATCTTATTAATCGCCACAATAATCTCAATTCCTGCCGCCTTGGCATGGTTGATCGCCTCAATGGTCTGTGGCATCACACCGTCGTCCGCTGCCACGACAAGCACTGCAATATCCGTGGACTGTGCTCCCCTCATACGCATTGCAGTAAATGCCTCGTGTCCGGGTGTATCAAGAAAAGTAATTCCCTGCCCATTGATCTCCACCACATAGGCACCGATATGCTGTGTAATGCCTCCTGCCTCTCTTGAGGTGACATTTGTGGAACGTATCGCGTCTAAAAGAGATGTCTTTCCATGATCGACATGCCCCATCACACAGATAACGGGAGGTCTTGCAATCATGGTGCTCTCATCCTCTTCCTCTTCTTTTAAAAGCTCCTCAATCACATCTACTTTCTCTTCCTGCTCCGCAATCACATCAAATTCAAGCGCGATCTCTTCCGCCGTCGCAAAATCAACCTCCTGATTGATAGTAAGCATCTTTCCCTGCATAAACATCTTCTTCACTATCACAGATGCCTGCAATTTCATCTTTTCCGCAAGCTCCTTGATGGTGATGGAATCCCCAATCTGAATTACCTTAATTTCAGGCTCCTTTACCTCCGGCTTCACTGGTTCCGGCTTTTTGATAAAAGTATTCTTCTGCGAGATCGATTTCTCCTGACGATTGTTTCTTGCATTATCCCGTTCCTTATTCCGGTCACGGTCTTGGAATTTCTCCGCTCTGCGGCTGTCCGGCTTCTTCTCTGGCATCATCTCTGACGCTCTTATCTCAGACACTCTGCCATCCTGACGATTGTTTCTCTGAGAATTATTTTTATTCATATTTGGACGCTGCTGGCTATCCCCTCTATTATTGTTTGAGCGCTGGAATCCTTCATTCCTATTTTCATTCCTGTTATCATTTCTACTATCATTTCTGTTATTACTTCTATTGTCACCTTTGGTATCATTTCTGTTCTCGTTTCTATTTTCGAACCGATTGTTATTCTGACGCTGTTGATTATCTCCGCGATTATTTGGGCGCTGTTGTCTGTTAGTGTTTGTATTGTTATTATTTCCATTGTTATAGCTATTGGCATCGCCGCGATTGCTGTTCACACTGACATTGTTGCCTGTACTGTTACCCTGCTTTTGGACAGAAGCATTTTGAGTAGGATGTGCGTTCTGAGCCTTCTGCTCATTTTGTACCTTTGGCTCATTTTTTACATTTTGTACATTCTGAATATTCTGTACATTCTGCTGTGGTGTCACAGATTTTTGTACTGGCGCTTTCTCCACTTGCTGCCTATCTGGCTGCTGCTTTTCCTGCTGTGCTCTCTCTGCCTGTGGCTTATCCTGATGTGGTTGCCTTGTCTGCTGCTCTGCCGGCTTACCATTCTTTATTGGACGCTGATTTTGATTTCTCTGTCCGGGTCCCGCCTGCCGATTATTTCTTCTGTTTGTCCTTCCGCCCTGTGAACTGTTCTGTGGATTCGAAACCATAAAAATCTTTTTCTTTGGCGCTTCCTGTGCTGGCTCCTGCTTTGTGGATTCCTGCTTTACAGCCTCCTGCTTCATTGGCTCTTGTCTCACATCTGATTTTGCCGTCTCCATCTGTTTGGGTTTTCTCTCCTCAACTATCTTCTCTTCTTTTGTGGGCTGTTCTTGTGGCTTTTCTATCTTTATTCCAAGTCTTTCCTTCACTCTCTGTGCGATCTTCTCATCCACACTCGAATTTGCCACAAACCGTTTCCCATTATTTTCCACACCAAGCTCATCTAAAATGCTGATAACCTCACTGCTCTTTTTATTTATCTGTACCGCTAACTCGCTTATCTTTATTTTCGCCATATTCTACCTCATTTCTTCGTTGCTTTTCGCATTACAATTTCCTGATTCGTCTAGCTTCTTCTTCACCGCATCCCCAAAGCCTTGATCAA
>CAMUFS010000302.1 GCA_947088195.1 uncultured Clostridia bacterium | reverse complement strand
ACCAGTTTCGCCTTGCGCAGACGTTCCTCCAGCTTCTTTATGTCCATTTTATAACTTCCTCCCGGCCAGAGATTCACCATGTCCTTATAACCCATATTCTTCTCTGGAAGCCCCTCACCAGAATCGAATCCATATATCTCAATGCCAATATTAAATAGCCTCTCTATCTCCCTTGCATGAAACTCACAATTTACAAGACCGTTACCACCAGCAACACCAAACTCCAGAACGCTGAATTTATCATAACCCAGTGCCTTAGCCTCCTGCGCAGCATTATAGATGCAATAAGCGTAATGCATACGGGGAAGCCTCTCCTGTATATAATACGTTTTCCAAAATGCCCGTTCCCTCGATATAATATCCCAGATATGTTTCTCCTTATCAATAATTGGAATATGAAAAATATTCGGAAAATCAAGGAATAGGCTCCTTGCCTTTAAAAAATCCAATTCCTCATTCTCATGAACTATGTACTTGCAATTAGCATTATAAATATCACCGACTTTCTGTAATGTTCTATCCACGTAGGTGCGCCTCAGTTCCCGAAAAGTAGCAATGCCCCGAAAATCACCATTTTCATCGAGAACAAGCAAAATCGCCCCATTTTTATGCAGCTTCCAATGCGCAAAAAAAATATCGTCATCCAAATTTACCAAATAGTCATCAAGATTTCTCACCATTCATACTCCTTTCTAAATTGCTTTGGTTTCATTTACTTATCAAAAATATTGTCCCTGTTTTACATCCTCCGTACCATTATTCAAAATATAGCTTAAATATCCTTTCAATGGAAAAATATTACTTTCCGCAAACATCTGCGTTTTATTATGAATAATATTTTTTTCCATATTATGGGTAAAATTTTCCGAAACAGTGACAGCAAATGATTTTTCAAAGGCACCATTCTGCTGAAAAACATCTATTTCTCCGGTAAAATTATTCATGCAATACATTTTCCCATTATATACCCACGCACGACGCACTGCTACGTCTTTGTTTTCACCGCGTTCCTCATCATAATTTTTTACCGGCAGGATCTCCCCAGTCGCAGGAACAATCTGAAGCAACATATTGCCCCACCACGGAATTGCAAATATATTGTCCTCTATCTGCAAAAAATCCAGATAGCCTATTATCTCATGTGCTCTAAATCCTTCTGGCATCTTTTCATATGGTATAAGTCTGTTCCGCGATAAATCCAGCAGTTTTAATCTCCCACTATTACGCTCAGACAGCAATATGCCGTCCTGTATTTCTGATATGCCGGAATAACAGACTGGTTGATTTCCGCTGTATATAACGCTGAATTTTTTTGTAATTGTATCAAATGAAAAAACCACATTGGCAATCGCCGACGGTAAAATCAACTGGCTGCCTTTTACCACATAGTCCGTCCAAAAAAGTGCATCTCTGTTCACGGTTTTTCCTTGAATATCAGAAAGCCACTGCGTATGGTATGTCAACTGCTGCGTAATAAGATCCATTTCAATGATTGCTGGATAGCTTCGCGGGAGCATATACAGACTTTCACCGACAATTACTGACTTTATGAATTTCAGCCATGAAATATATGGATTAGCAACAAAAGTATGGGCAGTTTCCAATGTGATTGTTTGAAATTTGCCTGTTTCTATACAGTAAACGACAATCTCATCTGCCACAAGCGGTGTCAGATACAATTTCCCTTGAAAGTATTTGATATCAGCGTATAAATACTTTGCAAATATATCCTCGCCTGGTATTGAACCCACATAACATGCCTCGCAGCTACCTTCCTCCACACAACAAAGCGCATTAAATTCGTTTGCAGCAAACCATATTTTCCCTTCTGCCTTGCAGCTTCCATCAAATGTCAGCTTACAGCCGTCCAAGCTTAAAAAATTTTCCATACTTACTCTCCTGTCGTATGCTGTTTCAAATCACAGTCAAGCGTTATATATAAAATCTTTAGATATTATAATTTTCACAATTATCCTCATTCCATCACTGCATACAAAACCTTGTCATATAATACAGGCGTATGACACCGTATGTAAAACTTGTAATCAGGACATATCTCATGTATTTTCATTGGTATGTTCCACAAATCATCAAGCATATGATAAGAACAAATGGCTAATTTAGGTTTATGCTTTGTAATAATATTTCTAGCTCCCTCCAGAGCGGGGATTTCTGATCCTTCAATATCCATCTTGATATATGTAACTTTTTCCCATTCCGGTATAACGTCGTCAAGTCGTACTAAGGATATGCCGCCGCCTTTTTCAACACCATAAACCTTTGAAATTGCTGAAGACTCAGAGTAACTTGCAAAGGAAGAACAACCTGGCTTATCGTAAAGTCCTCTTCTCAATAAAGTAAACTTCTCACATTCTGCTATTCCATTATCAAAATCCAATTGATAAATGGAAAAGAATTTACACAATTCTTTTGCGCACTCCCCGTAATTAACTTCATCCGGTTCAAAAAGATAGGATCTCTTCAAATTCTCTGCTCCCCCAAGTGCTTTCGCGAATTTAATCGTATCCTCACCGTGAAAGGCTCCCGCATCAACAAATACTTCTTCCTTGCCAAAAGTTAAAAAATCTTCATAAAAATATTGTCCATACAGATTTTCACACAATTCCTTGTATCCACCAATATTATACTTTGCCTTCTCAACAAGCTGATCGTAAATATATACAGATTTCTCCTCGACAAACAACCCCCTGGCATACCTTATCTTATCTTCATTTTCGCAAAAAAGAGTATAGGTATCAAATTCATGAAACTTTCTGCCATAGTCAGGCCTATATCGCCATGTGGTATCAGCACAGGTTAATATACCTGATGGATATACATGATAAAAGCCATTTTGATGTAAAAAATCACATATTTGAATAAATGCATTTGCATCTTGTGGAGTAATCAGTACAACATATTTTTCAGCATCGCAAGTGGACAAATCACATGGGGGCTGCTTAATCGGAATGGAATATATGGATTTTCCCCACTTGTTAGGATTACTATCCCATATTTCATTAACTTCCCCAGCCCTATAGTAATTGTTAATTACCGAAAAGCATTCTGCTCCTCCTCCAAAAAGCACCAATTTTCTTCCTGTAAGATCCCTCACATAATTTTTGTACTGCTCAATTAATCCAAAACTTTTCATAGAAACACTCCTCTTTCTGAGTTTATTGCCAGCTGTTCATAATCTTCGCATAGCAATGCCTACATTTTCAAAATCTGCATTCACGCGCCGATACCACAGCTCACGCTACTATATTTCGTTGTCAGTATATCTTAAAAATTGAAGCAATCCGGATCTGCTCCTATCCTATGTCCGGTATCCATCCTGCCAATCTGCTCCATATCCGCATCATCCAGCGCAAAGTCAAACAGCTCCTTATTATCCCTCTGGCGTTCCTGATTCCCAGAACGCGGGATAATCCACACACCGCGTTGCAGATGCCATCTCAATATAATCTGCGCTGGCGTTTTCCCATGCTTTTTAGCAAGCTCTCCAAAGACAGGATCCTCCGTTAGCTTACTGCAAGAACCACCCAGCGGACACCATGCCTGTGCTAATACGCCTTTCTCTTTGCAATATTGAACCAGCTCTGTATTCTGAAAGTATGGATGCGATTCTATCTGGTTTAAAACCGGCACAATCCCTGAAACGCTTTCCAGTTCCTCAAAATGGTGCGGTTCAAAATTGCACACACCGATTTCCCTGACCTTGCCTTCTTCCTTGAGCCGTGCCATTGTTTCCCATGCCCGCTCAAATCCAATGGCTGGCC
>CAMUFS010000301.1 GCA_947088195.1 uncultured Clostridia bacterium | reverse complement strand
CGCTATTGTACCTTTGTCGCTGATAGGAATGGTGATGTTGTCGGTTTTACTACAACGGTGGAAGCTTTGGCAGTGGATTATCCAAAGGGATATATCAAAATGAACGGACTTGCTGTTTTACCTGAGTATCAGCACTGTGGTATCGGTAAAATGCTTATGGAGCGTGTTGAGAGATTGGCTAAAGAGCGTGATGTTTCCGCTATTGGACTTTCATCAGGATTTCAGCGAACAGGCGCACATGAATTTTATGAGCATTTGGGTTATAAAAAAATGTCGTTTTGGTTTCGCAAGAATATTGAGTGATATTAAAAAATTTTAATGTGTATTGCAGTAGATGAAAACATTTTTCTGGAAAGAAAAGTAATATTAAATGGAGAGAGAGGAACGATATGCAGTTAAATGGTTCAGAAATTATTGTTGAATGTTTAAAAGAGCAAGGGGTTGATACGGTATTTGGGTATCCGGGAGGAGCTATTTTAAATGTATATGACGCATTGTACAAACACGCAGATGAGATCACACATATTTTAACCTCCCATGAGCAGGGTGCTTCCCATGCAGCAGATGGATATGCCAGAGCGACAGGCAAGGTAGGCGTTTGCTTTGCGACTTCTGGGCCGGGTGCGACAAATCTGGTGACAGGGATCGCAACGGCTTATATGGATTCCATTCCAGTTGTGGCGATTACCTGTAATGTTACTGTTCCGCTTCTGGGGCGTGACAGTTTTCAGGAGATTGACATTGCCGGCATCACAATGCCAATTACAAAACATAATTTTATTGTAAAAAAAGTGAAGGATCTTGCTGATACCATACGCCGTGCTTTTGATATTGCAAGAAATGGAAGGCCGGGGCCAGTGCTTGTCGACATCACAAAGGATGTGACCGCGAACGAGGCAGAATATATAAAACAAGAACCAAATCTTTCTCGAATAGAAGTGCCTGTCTCGGAGCAAGAAATAGAGATTGCCGCGACACTTATTAAAGAGTCCAAAAAGCCCTATGTTTTTGTGGGGGGTGGAGCTGTGGCGTCGGAGGCGCATAAAGAATTAACTACATTTGTGCACAAAATTCATGCTCCAGTGACAGATTCTTTGATGGGAAAGGGTGCCTTTAGCGGTGAAGATGAACTGTATACAGGAATGCTTGGGATGCACGGAACCAAGACGGCGAATTTCGGTGTGACAGAATGTGATCTGCTTATTGTGGTGGGTGCTAGATTTAGCGATCGAGTAACAGGAAATGCAAAGAAATTTGCAAGCAATGCAAAGATTCTTCAGATTGATATTGATCCGGCGGAGATCAATAAAAATATTAGAACACATGCCTCCGTGATCGGTGATGTTAAGCTTGTGCTTGAAAAATTAAATGAAAGACTTCCAGAGATGAAGCATACAGAGTGGGTGGAATATATTCAGGGATTAAAGGAAAAACATCCATTGACCTACCATACAGAGAGTCTTACAGGTCCATTTATTGTGGAAAAGATTTATGAGGTGACAGGGGGCGATGCTATTATCGCCACGGAGGTAGGACAGCATCAGATGTGGGCAGCACAATATTATAAATACAAAGAGCCAAGGATGCTTTTGACATCAGGTGGTTTAGGTACAATGGGTTACGGTTTGGGAGCTGCCTTGGGCGCAAAGATGGGATGCAAGGATAAGATTGTCATCAATGTAGCCGGAGATGGATGCTTCCGCATGAATATGAATGAGATTGCCACGGCGACACGCCATAACATTCCTATTATTCAGGTGGTAATCAACAATCATGTGCTTGGCATGGTGCGTCAGTGGCAGTCGTTGTTTTATGGCAAGCGCTATTCCGCAACTGTGTTAAATGATGCGGTGGATTTTGTTAAGCTTGCCGAGGCAATGGGGGCAAAGGCATATCGTGTCACAAAGAAGGAGGAATTTGAGCCTGCACTGAGAGAAGCAATCCAATTAAATATACCAGTTTTGATTGACTGCCAGATCGACAGCGATGACAAGGTATGGCCGATGGTGGCACCGGGGGCAGCGATATCCGAAGCTTTTAGTGAAGAAGATCTGGAAAATAAATAGAACAGTAATTTATTCTGATAAATTTACTTGACTATACAGTGATAAAGCGTTAAAATGTTTCATAAAGTTAATTATATTATTATGCACAGGAGAGAAAGACACTCTCCTGTTCGATTCATATTGCATATAAAATTGCCAAGGAGGATTAGAGAGAATGGGTAGAGTCTATAATTTTTCAGCAGGTCCGGCTGTGTTGCCGGAGGAGGTGCTAAAGGAGGCGGCAGCGGAGATGCTTGATTATAAGGGGACAGGTATGTCTGTGATGGAGATGAGCCACCGTTCTAAGGCTTATCAGGAGATCATTGACACGGCGGAGGCAGATCTCAGAGAGCTTATGAATATCCCAGATAATTATAAGGTTTTGTTTTTGCAGGGCGGTGCTTCCCAGCAGTTTGCCATGATTCCCATGAACCTGATGAAGAATAAGAAAGCGGATTATATTATTACTGGACAGTGGGCGAAGAAGGCATATCAGGAGGCAAAGCTGTATGGTGAGGCGAGAGCGATTGCATCTTCTGAGGATAAGACATATTCTTACATACCAGATTGCTCTGACTTAGATATTGATGAGGATGCAGATTATGTTTATATCTGTGAGAATAATACAATCTATGGAACAAAGTATAAGACATTGCCCAATACCAAGGGAAAGACTTTGGTTGCCGATGTGTCTTCCTGCTTTTTATCAGAGCCCGTGGATGTGACAAAGTACGGCGTGATCTATGGCGGTGTACAGAAGAATATTGGTCCTGCTGGTGTGGTGATTGTGATTATCCGCGAGGATCTAATTACAGAGGATGTGCTTCCGGGTACTCCTACCATGCTGCGCTATAAAACACATGCAGACAATGGCTCGATGTACAATACACCTCCTGCTTATGGCATTTATATCTGTGGTAAGGTATTTCAGTGGCTCAAGAGAATGGGCGGGCTTGAGAGTATGAAAGAGCGCAATGAGAAGAAGGCAAAGATTCTTTATGATTATCTGGATCAGAGCAAGCTGTTTAAGGGTACTGTTGTGCCAGAGGATCGCTCATTGATGAATGTACCATTTGTGACAGGAAGCGAGGAGTTGGATGCAAAGTTTGTAAAAGAAGCGAAAGCAGCAGGTTTTGAGAATTTAAAAGGCCACAGAACCGTCGGCGGCATGAGAGCAAGTATTTACAATGCTATGCCAGTGGAGGGCGTGGAAGCTTTGGTTCAGTTTATGAAGAAATTTGAGGAGGAGAACGCATAATGTTTCAGATTCATTGTTTAAATAAAATTTCTCATATTGGTCTTGATCACTTAACAGAAAAATATCAGTTAAATGATAGCTTTGATGCTGCTGATGCCGTTTTGGTGAGAAGTGCAGCGATGCATGAGATGGAGATGAAAGAGAACCTGCTTGCCATTGCAAGAGCAGGTGCTGGAGTCAACAATATTCCGCTGGATGCCTGCGCAGAGCAGGGTATTGTTGTGTTTAATACGCCGGGCGCGAATGCGAATGCAGTGAAGGAGCTAGTGCTTGCTGGTATGCTGCTTGCCTCCCGCGATATTATTGGGGGAGCTGAGTGGGTGAAAGCAAATAAATCAGAAGAGAATATTGCCAAGATGGTGGAGAAGGAAAAGTCCAAATTTGCTGGCTGTGAGTTGATGGGAAAGAAGCTTGGCGTAATTGGTCTTGGTGCGATTGGCGCAAAGATTGCCAATGCTGCAGTAAACCTTGGCATGGAGGTATATGGCTACG
>CAMUFS010000300.1 GCA_947088195.1 uncultured Clostridia bacterium | reverse complement strand
AACATCAAGGATCTGGAAAAAATTGATGAGCCGGTGATCACTGGACCAAATCTGACCAAGACCTCCTCTGGCAAGATAAAGATGTCCAAGACCTCAACAATCTCACCAGAGATTAATCTAATTGGAAAAACTTCAGACGAGGCACTGTCTGAATTAGACAAATATCTGGATGATGCCTACCTGTCACATTTATCACAGGTGCGCGTCGTGCACGGAAAAGGAACAGGCGCACTGCGTCAAGCAGTACACTCTCATTTAAAACGCCTAAAATATGTGAAATCGTTCCATCTTGGCGCCTTTGGAGAAGGTGACGCGGGTGTGACAATAGTTGAATTTAAGTAACGGAGGCAACCATGGCTGCAAAGCAGAAAATTTTGATTGTAGATGATGATGTCAATATCGCTGAGCTGATCTCACTATATCTGCTCAAGGAATGTTTTGACACAATGATTGTAAATGACGGGGAGGAGGCTCTTTCTGTATTCTCAACTTATAAGCCGAATCTCGTTCTGCTTGACCTGATGCTTCCGGGAATTGACGGTTATCAGGTCTGCAGGGAGCTGCGCAGGGATTCCTCCGTGCCAATTATTATGCTCTCTGCAAAAGGAGAGATATTTGACAAGGTATTAGGGCTTGAGCTTGGCGCAGATGACTATATTATAAAGCCCTTCGATTCCAAAGAGCTGGTGGCAAGAGTAAAGGCGGTACTTCGGCGTTACCAGCCTGTTGTACCAGAACCAGAAGCACCAAAGGGAAATTTTGTGGAATATCCAGATCTTATTATTAATTTGACAAACTACTCTGTATTGTACAAAGGACGCCCCGTAGAGATGCCTCCCAAGGAATTGGAGCTTCTCTATTTCCTCGCTTCCTCCCCCAATCAGGTATTTACTAGAGAACAGCTTCTCGATCATATCTGGGGGTATGAATACATTGGAGACACCCGCACCGTTGATGTACATATCAAACGCCTGCGGGAGAAAATTAAGGATCATGAGAGCTGGAGCCTGTCCACTGTGTGGGGAATCGGCTACAAATTTGAGGTGCGCACACGATGAGAGGCACTGTCTATACTAAGTTTATTATAGGATATATCCTATTTGGCCTATTTGGTTTTTTGACCATCGCCATTCTTACCTCGGACTGGACCTTCGATCATCTTGCCAAAGAAAGAGCACAGGAACTGTATAACGAGGCAAACTTAATTGCAAATCAGTATGGCTCGGAATATTATAACAATCAAATGACACGTTCTGAGGTGTCCATTCAGCTTAAGGCGGTGGATACCTTTTTGAACGTCCCCATCTGGATGGTAGACACAGAGGGAAATATTATTATCAACACAAGAGACTCCTCCTTGACCACCGCTTCCATTCCAGACTTTGACCCTGCCTCGCTTGGCAAAAGCTTATATCAGATCGGTTATTATTATAATATGTTTTCTGAGGAAATGATCAGCGTCTTTGCGCCTATCACCTCCAATTTCCGCATACGGGGCTATATTATTATTCACTCCTCCATTCGTTCTCTTAAAGGTGCGAGGGATGCACTGCTCAATATATCCTATTTTACTTTGTTGGTTATCTTTGTGCTGTCGCTTGTCTTTTTAGTTATCTTTACGGTTAGCATCTATCTTCCACTAAAAAAGATCACAGCTGCTGCCAATGCATATGCAGAAGGGAATCTAAAATATAAATTAGTCTGCTATAGCAATGATGAGATGGGGTATCTCGCCGCCACACTGAATTATATGGCACATGAACTCAATAAATCAGAAGAATATCAAAAAACCTTTATTGCCAATGTATCCCATGACTTCCGCTCCCCCCTCACTTCCATCAAAGGCTATGTGGAAGCGATGAAGGACGGCACCATTCCCTATGAGATGCAGGAAAAATATCTGGATATTGTGATCTTTGAGACAGAGCGCCTTCGCAAGCTTACCAGCAGCCTGCTCACCCTTAACTCTTACGACTCACGCGCTGTGCTATTGGACATTAGCACCTTTGACATCAATCAAGTTATCAAAAATACGCTTGCCTCCTTCGAGGGAACCTGTGGCAAGAAAAAAATATCTTTTGTATTAACCTTAGATGAAAAAGTAAAGCCTGTCTCTGCTGATCTGGGAAAAATTCAGCAGGTTTTGTACAATTTAATTGACAATGCTGTAAAATTCAGCCACAACAATTCAGCTATCCGAATTAGTGTGAGCGAGAGAAATGGAAAGGTATTTATATCTGTGAAGGACACAGGAATAGGCATTCCCAAAGACTCTATTGGAAAGATATGGGATCGATTCTACAAAACCGATCTCTCACGTGGAAAAGATAAGAAAGGCACCGGACTTGGACTTTCTATCACAAAAGAAATTATACAGAGTCATAATGAAAACATTGATGTGATTTCCACTGAAGGGGTGGGGACAGAATTTATCTTCTCGCTTCCCAAGGCGAAGAATTAAATTCCCTATAACCCCACAGCATCTCTATCTGCTATTTCCAGCTCAATCGATACAGCTCACCCTCTCTCTGCATATGTACAAAATCCTGCTGCCGCAAAGCCTCATACAACACAATCGCAACAGAATTAGACAGATTCAGAGAGCGGATTTCTTCCTTCATTGGTATCCGCACCGCATAATCCTGATATTGCACCAACAATTCTTCTGGAATACCTGCGCTTTCTTTTCCAAACATCAGATAGGCAGAATCAGGATAGCAAACCTCCGCATAATTTCTCTTTGCCTTTGTCGTCGCCATAAATAGCTTTGCTCCTGGATTTTTTTGCAGAAAATCTTCAAAATTCTCATATACGCTGACATCCAGATCCTTCCAATAATCCAGACCAGCACGCTTAAGCTCCTTTTCTTCCAAGCTAAATCCAAGTGGCTTAATCAGATGCAGCCTGCTTCCAGTCGCCACGCAGGTCCTTCCAATATTTCCCGTATTTGCAGGAATCTCTGGCTCCAGCAGCACAATATTCATCATTTCTGTTCACCCTCTAATCTCTTAATAAATCGCTCCAGTCTCTCCAGCGCTCGCTTTAGATCCTCCAAGGAATAGGCATAAGATATTCTTAAAAAGCCCTCCCCACATGCGCCAAATGCTGTTCCGGGCACTATGGCAACCTTCTCCTCCATCAAAAGCCTTGTTGCAAATTCATCGGCGCTAAGCCCAAATTTCTTAATGCTTGGAAATACATAAAACGCTCCAAATGGCTCAAAGCACTGCAATCCCATCTCTCGCAGCGCATGGACCAGATAACGTCTTCTCTGGTTATATGCTTCACGCATAACAGCAATATCCTTATCTCCATTTTTCAGAGCTTCCACCGCTGCATACTGGCTGTTCGTCGGCGCACACATAATAGCAAATTGATGAATCTTAAGTATCTGTTCCATAATTTTCTCTGGTCCCGCCGCATAGCCAAGCCGCCATCCTGTCATGGCATATGCTTTGGAAAACCCATTGATCACAATGGTCCGCTCCTTCATGCCCGGACAGGATGCTATAGACACATGCTCTGACTTATAAGTAAGTTCAGAATAAATTTCATCCGAAAGCACCAAAAGATCCTTTTCCACCACCACCTTGGCAATCTCCAAAAGCTCCTCTCTCTCCATAATCGCCCCTGTTGGATTATTGGGAAAGGGAAACACCAAAACCTTTGTCTTTGGCGTAATATGAGCAAGAAGCTGTTCCTTGGTAAGCCGGAACTCATCTTCTTCCCTCAGCTCAAGGATCACAGGAGTGGCACCAGCCATCACAGCACAGGGAAGATAGGAGACAAAGCTTGGCTGTGGAATCAACACCTCATCACCGG
>CAMUFS010000299.1 GCA_947088195.1 uncultured Clostridia bacterium | reverse complement strand
TCTGCCCTCCACATGAAATTCCTTCAATATCTCCAATATCTCATCAGGACAAGTTTTCCCAAAAGTATGTATATACAAATATTCTTTGTCCGATCGCATACTTTCACATAGAGCCTCTCTGTCTAATAGGCAGCAGCTTAGCCAAAAATTGGGCTTACTATTCTCTGTATCCCATGGATTCATCTCCAAAGGTAGATTCCGAAAACCTTCCTTATATTGCTGATAGATCCTCGTTTTTTGTTTTATATGTTCTTCTAAATAATGTAATTGCCCTCTCACCACCCCAGCAATTACATTAGACATTCTATAGTTATAGCCTATTTGTTCATGTTGATACCAGGAAGCTGTCTCTCTACTCTGTGTACTCCATTTTCGTGCCTTTCTTGCATCTTCCTCAAGATTAGTGAGGAGTGCACCACCGCTGGAGCCCGTTATAATCTTATTTCCATTAAAACTAAGCACAGCATAATCACCAAAGCTTCCGGCTGCCATACCACAATAAACAGCCCCTAACGCCTCTGCTGCATCCTCAATCAAAAGTGCCCCATGTGCATCACAAATTTTTCTGATCTGCCTCATTTTTCCCGGCGTGCCATATAAATGCGCAAAAACTACCAACTTCACATCTTGATAACTTTTAAATGCACACTCCAACGCCTCTGGATTCATATTCCATGTATCGCGCTCAGAATCAATAAAAATGGATTCTCCTCCTTCATAAGCCACAGGATTCACTGTGGCACCAAAGGTCAAATCCGAACAAAAAACCTTATGTCCAGCCAAAGAACCTACGCCAGCCTGCGGTGTACCATATAAACGCTCTCCAGCAAGCCTAACTGCGAGATGAAGTGCTGCTGTCCCACTTGACAAACCAACCACATACTTATCTCCTACATATTCTGTAAGCTGGTTTTCTACTTTATCTATATGAATCCCAACCGTGCTCATCCAATTAGAAGCATAAGCCTCCTCCATATATTGTAATTCTTCTCCATGCATCGTTGGAGAGGAAAGCCATATATGCTCTTCAAATGGTTCCATATCGTTAAATCTCTGATCCAATCTTAAATCAAACATCTTTTCTCCCATCATTCACTATATCTAATAACTCCCAGTACAACTGCTATAAAGCTTCTTAAAGAGCCTTTGTGATTCTTTTTGCTATAAAACTCTTTCTAGGTGGTACTGTACCCGTAAAATTACTCCACAAAATTATTTTGGTTATAAATTATACTGATTCTCAAAAGGTATACTTTTTGAGAATCATAAAACTTTTGTGCACCTTGTATAAAAAATTCAAAAAAAATACTTGCAAAACCTTTGAAATATGGTAAAATAGCACATAGAAAAATCACTCCGAAAAAGTATACTTTTTCGGAGTGATTTTTAATAATACTTTCTATTATTCTCTTTTTAATCCTTCCAAGGCATCTCCCATTGATAGCTTGCAAGCTGCACCCGGCCATCTGTAAATTCCACGCCTTCTGCTTTCAGCAGATCGATCTGCCGATTTCCTCCTCCAAAGGCAAATGCCTCTGAAACCTCTCCATATCGATTGACCACCCGGTAACATGGAATGGTATCTGGATCGGGATTTCCATGTAAAGCATAGCCAACCACCCTTGCCCATCGCTTATTCCCAGCGAGCGCTGCCACCTGTCCATAGGTTGCCACACGTCCATATGGAATTTGCTTTACTACATGATATATTTTCTCAAATGTATTCTCCATCTCTCACTTATCCCTCGATTCCACCACCAACAGCACACCTTTTTGACACAAAATCCGCCCGAACTCTCCCACAAGCTCATTGCTGATTCCAAGTGTCGGTGTCTGAAATAAATCCATTGTATGCTCCTTAAGTGGATATTGAAAACCTTCTAATGTAATGTCCTCTGCCCTTTGCGTATACGGGAACAAAGAGATATACTTCCCATAAGCCTCCTCCTTCCTTATCACACACTCCTTCTCCATAAGGCGCAGACGGTTGTACCGATCATATAAAAATGCCTTTATGGTTCCCTTAGAGACAGCGTGAATAAGTCCCAGCAAGCGAATATTTCCGATTGTATGGTCAAGCCTTCCCCCTGTTCCTCCAAGAATATCAATCTGTGAGCTGCCATACGCAACTGCCATATTGACGGCAATCTCACTGTCTGTATCATCCTTCTGTGGTTGAAATTTTCGTATTCTCACATCTGCATTTCTCTCGTAGGCAGCGAGAAGTTCTTGATCCACGGTATCAAAATCTCCCACAATATCCGTTGGCATTACGCCAAGCTTATGAAGAAACGCAAGACCGCCATCCACCGCTATTATCTTATCATACCTTTTGTCTGCCAAAAAAGAAAGGGCAAAATCCTCTTCCATTCTGCCCCCTGCCATTACCAATGTCTTACGATCGGGCATCTGCCCGCTCCTCACATCTATCTTATTCTCTGATCTATGCATATTCCTCAAACACCTTAAGAAATTCCTTTACATTCTTCCACGCATCTCCCATAAATACGCTGGAACCAGCAACAATAACATTAGCTCCCGCCTCTATCACTTCACGCACATTAGAAAGATTGATGCCTCCATCCACCTCTATGTCAATATCCAATCCACGCTCCGCAATCATTCTGCGAAGCTCCTTGATTTTTCTGGTCATACGTGAAATATAAGCTTGTCCTCCAAAACCGGGATTTACTGTCATAAGAAGAATCATATCAACATATTCCAGCTCATAATCTAGCACCGACAGCGGCGTTGCAGGATTTAACACGATTCCTGCTTTTTTTTCATAGGACTTGATTTTTGCAAGAGTGCTGTCTAAGCACATACACGCCTCCGCATGAACTGTGATAATATCCGCCCCGGCATTTACAAAATCCGCAATATAGCGAACGGGCTCCCGCATCATCAAATGCACATCAAATACACAATCTGTCACCTTGCGAACACATTCTATCATTGGTATGCCACAGGCAATGCTTGGCACAAAGTCTCCATCCATCACATCTATATGAATATATTCTGCTCCGGCATCTGCAACCGTCTTAATCTCCTCACCAAGCTTTGAAAAATCAGCAGCCAATATGGATGGTGCAAGTTTTAACATACTATTTCCTCATTTCTGCGCTGCTATTTTATAGAACAATTTTGTGCTAAGCAGCGCGTAGACACAATTTGTTATGTAAAAAGTCAAATACCCCCGCAGCAAGCTGACAGGGCATCAAACTTGCAACGCAGCAAGCTGCAGGGTATTTGACCCTCGCGGCATTCGCCAAATGTCTGCTTCGCAGCCGCTTGGCTCATTGCTCGCGGGAATAAAAAGATTTCTTCACATTATTTCTCTTAACGTTTTCTGTTTTCTTTTCTTTCGTTATATAGCTCTATATAATCCTCATAGCGGATCTGACTTATCCTTCCTTCCAAGAGAGCATCTTTTACTGCACAGTCTGGCTCGTGAATATGCACACAGCCCGCAAATCGACACTTTCCTTCGTATTCCCGAAATTCTACAAAATAATCCTTCAGCTCATCCTTGTCAAATTCATCAATATAAAGGGAGGTAAATCCCGGTGTATCCATAAGATAAGAGCCTTCCTCCAGATGAAACAGCTCACTGTGGCGCGTGGTATGTTTGCCGCGCCGTATCTTTTCACTTATACTTGCTGTCTCCATATTGGCATCTGGCTTTAAAAGATTGAGCAAGGTAGATTTTCCCACGCCGGAGGGACCGGCAAGAGCTGTCGTCTTGCCCTTAAGAAGTGCGCGAAGCTCTGCCACCCCCTCCCCTGTCTGGTTACTAATATACAAAATTGGATAATGACATATAGTATAGGCATGTTTTAACTTTACAAGC
>CAMUFS010000298.1 GCA_947088195.1 uncultured Clostridia bacterium | reverse complement strand
TCAGATGCCAAACAGTCTTTTACCGTATCCGAGTTTAAAAAACAGATGAGTGGAATCTATACTACCTCTGTCAATTCCGGGACATTGGATGAATGTCCGATGGCTTACAAAGGAATTAAGGATATTGTAGATAATATTGGAGACACAGCAGAAATTCAGACAATACTAAAACCTATCTATAATTTTAAGGCGGGAAGTGAGTAAGCCTTTTTCTCATATATTGATGGCACCTTCCATATATTGTAATAATTTATGGTTTGAGGTGCTTTATGAGCAATTCCCGTCTACATCCTGTTATTCACGGCACGCTGCTTTTGACGGCGGCTGGTTTCTTAAGCCGTATTCTTGGTTTTTTCTATAGAATTTTTCTATCCAATCAGATTGGCGCGGAGGGAATGGGAATCTATCAGTTGATTTTCCCCGTGTACGGGCTGTGTAATTCCGTCTGTACTGCCTCCGTCCAGACGGCTGTCTCCCGTTACACCGCATATGAATATTCCAGCCATTCGAAAAAAGGAATGAGACACACACTTTTTGCCGGTTTATTTTTATCTGTATCGCTCTCCGCATTGCTTGGCGCGTGGATTTACATGAATGCAGAGCCAATCGCCGTACATTTTTTAAGAGAGAAGCGATGCGTCCTTCTGCTTCAGATTATGGCGCTCTCTCTTCCTATAGGCGCTGTGCACAGCAGCATCAATGGGTATTATTATGGTATTCAGAAGGCATCAGTTCCAGCATTTTCCCAGCTCGCGGAGCAGCTTGTGCGTGTGTGCTCGGTCTATCTGTTTGTTATGATAGCACTGGAGAGTAACCAGCCTGTCACACCTGTGCTTGCAGTTTATGGACTACTGCTTGGAGAGGCAGCATCGGTCTTATATTGTTTACTTGCCCTAAGCTTACATGAGAAAGGTTCTGCTTTAGAGGATACAAGTAGAGCATCATCCTTTTTTTTACAATTAAAGAGAATCCTTTTTCTCTCTGTTCCGCTATCTGCAAACAGATTGTGCCTAAGCCTGCTGCAAAGTATTGAGGCGGTATGTATACCAACCTCTCTTCGGCTTTTTGGACTTGGCACTGGGGAGGCATTAGAGGTTTATGGTATTCTTACTGGAATGGCAATGCCCTTTATATTATTTCCCTCCGCGCTCACAAACTCGATTGCTGTGATGCTTCTGCCAGCAATCGCACAGGCACAAGCATTGGGAGACCAGCTTAAGGTTAGACAGGTGTCAGGGATTGCAATTCGTTTTAGTTTGATGATAGGAATACTATTTACTGGAATTTTTGCTTTTTGCGGGGAGGAGATGGGAGAGCTTGTATTTCATAACCAAACGTCAGGATTGTACATTAGCATCCTTGCATGGCTCTGCCCATTTTTGTATATTACCACCACAGCAGGAAGTATATTAAATGGTTTAGAGAAAACAGGCATCACATTTCTTCATAATATACTTTCGTTGGCAATCAGAATCCTATTTGTATTCTATGTTGTTCCACAGACGGGAATTCTGGGCTATCTATGGGGGATGCTACTCAGCCAGCTTGCCATCTCAGCGATGCATTTATATTCTGTAAAGCGAAGAGTGGATTTTTCTTTTTCCGCCTATACTTTTATTGTACTTCCAACCTTAAAGCTATTATTATCTCTTTTCTTGACGGAAGCGATGGTTCATTTTTTGCCGACCTCTCTCGTATCACCACTACTGTTTCTTGTCTGTCGGATAGGAATGATAATGCTGTGCTATGCGTTGCTTCACAGCAAGGAGATAAAACAATTTATCTATGCAGGAAGAAAATAAATAAAAAGAAGGTACAATGGCATATATTAGCAGGAAATATTGTTGCCGTTGTGAATACGCTGCTTTTTAGTTTATTTATTTAACACATATGGCGTTTCCTGATATACATAATAATTAAGCCAGTTGGTATAAAGCGTATTTGCATGACATCTCCAGCTTAATATAGGATGCTGTGTGGGATCGTCATTGGGGTAGTAATTCTTTGGTATGGCGATATTAAGTCCTTTATTTATATCCCTTTTATATTCTTTATCTAATGTCATGCGGTCATATTCAGGATGTCCTGTTATAAAAAAATGCTTTCCATTCTGTCCCATAATGAGAAATGGTCCAGCCTCCTCTGACTCTGCCAATATCTGAAGATCTGGCACACGGCGAATGTCCTCGCTGTGATTGCCAGTATAGCGAGAATGGGGGGCATAGAAATAATCTCCAAATCCTCTCACCAACGGAACTGTGCGGTCCAGAACCTTCTGGCTATATATACCAGAAAGTTTTTCAGGAAGATAATATTTTTCAATTCCGTAATGGTAATAGAGTCCCGCCTGTGCTCCCCAACAGATATGAAACGTAGAGGTTACATTGATCTTGGACCATTCCATAATGGCACGTAGCTCATCCCAGTATGTTACCTGTTTAAATTCCATCTGTTCCAAAGGGGCTCCCGTTATGATTAAGCCATCAAATTTTCTGTTTCTCACTTCACGATAAGAAGTATAAAATTTATTTAAATGACTTGCTGAGGTATTCTTTGATACATGGGATTCTATAGCAAGGAATGTGATATCCACTTGAAGCGGCGTGTTGGACAGCGCGCGCAAAAGCTGTGTCTCAGTATCTTCCTTCACTGGCATTAAATTTAAGATAGCAATTTCCAATGGGCGAATGTCCTGCATAGAAGCACGATTTTCGTCCATAAGAAAAATATTTTCGGACTCCAATATTGATTTTGCTGGCAAATCATTTTGTACTTTAATTGGCATGGCAACCTCTATTCTACCGCTTTGCGGCATAGTAATATATTTTTGTATTATTCTACCATGGACAATTATGAATTGCAATCCCTTACTCTTAGACTCCCTTTTACCTTAAGTGTTGCGGGGTTAAACTCCGTCGATTTCACTAAATCGAGGTATAATCATGTGTTGGCACTTGCAATAGCGAGGGCCGGCACTTGTATTGACATTTGAGCCTTGAAAAAGGAAATAAAATACTGTATGATTTATCTAAATAGTATCTCTTTTGAAGGGGGATATATTATATGAAAAAACTGATAGCATTAGCCGCAACTCTGATTTTTATCTTAGCATTAGTCAGTTGTGCAAACAGTCCCAGCGAGACAGCAGATACAACAGAATTAAAAGGGATGTCATATGCGCAAGGGCAACTTGAAGTAGAAAACGAATATTTGAAACCAATTTTTCCAGATTCCATTTCCCAGGATGTATATAACGCATCACAGAAAGAATGGGATGCGTGGAATCAGCTGAGCAAGGAAAACCAGATGTTGTCCAGCCATATACCAGGATGGTGTCATCACGATTTTGATAGCTGGGAAGAATGTGAAGAGTTTTTGGGCTTTACAATTCCAAATCCGTTAGAAGACTGTTCTTGGCTGGAAAAAACTACATATGTGGCAATGCCGCTCGGCTTTCGAGATGCTCCCAATGTAACAGTCAGTTGGTATGGGACAGAAGATGGTCATATTGAATGGATTCATGTTGAAGCTGGTTATCGAGATGGTGAGGTTCGTGTTATGATAGCTACCTTATTATACGGTGACCCAGCGGATACAAAATCCTCAGACAACGGATGGTCGGTCGAATTAGAACGGCAGGATTATCTGGCCGGCCTGGATTCAGCGTCTCTGCAAATTACTTCAGACAGTACAGAAAATTATTATTCAAAGACAGCCTATCAAGCGAATGGAAACGTGTTGTATCGTTTCCATATCGTTGGAGGACCAGATGAACAAGCCCAGGTGGAAGATACGCTGGAACAAGTCATAAATAGCCTTGATAATTAACAACTGTGTTGTACCATAAAATATAGTACGGCCAACGTTCAGTCATTCTGTATTTTATACTTTATACAAAACACC
>CAMUFS010000297.1 GCA_947088195.1 uncultured Clostridia bacterium | reverse complement strand
GAAGGGGGAATATTGTGGGTGCAGATGGCATTAGTATTTTCGACGGAAATGATTATTCGGACCGTGAATATGTGCGGCAGGCCATGGAGGGAAATATTTATGTATCAGAGCCATTGATCAGCAAAATTACGGGAGAATTATCGATTATGGTAGCGGCTCCCTTATATGCGGAGGGAAAATATGGAGAAGCTATTGTCGGTGTTGTATATTTTGTTCCACATGAAACCTTTTTGAACGATATTGTATCAGCTATTCAGCTTGGTGAGAATAGCAGGGCTTATATGATTAATAAGTCCGGTGACACGATTGCTGATATTACGCTTGATACAATCACAGTCCAGAATATAGAAGCGGAGGCAGAGAGCGATCCTTTGCTGCAGGAGTTGGCAGCGATCCACACAAAGATGAGGCAGGGGGAAAATGGGTTTGGAAGTTATACAAACGAAGAAGATAAGATGTTTGCGGCCTATGCTCCTATCTTAGATACAGATGGCTGGAGTATCGCTGTGACTGCTCCACAGATTAATTATTTAGAATCGACAAAGGATGCAATGGTGATCAATATTGCAGTTATTGTAATATCTATATTGATTTCTGTTGTTGTTGCTTTGGTTTTAGCTCTCAATATCGGTACACCTATGAAGGCTTGTGTCAATCGGATGAAGCTTCTTGTGGAGGGAGATTTGGAGACGCCAATGCCAAAAATTAAAAATAAGGATGAAACCGGCGTGCTTGTCAGGTCAACAGAATCATTGGTGGAGGGGTTGCGCATTGTCATTGGTGATATCAGCTATTTGCTCAATGAAATGGCGAATCAAAATCTGAATGTTCATACGGAGCATGAGGAAGCATATGTTGGTAGTTTTCAGAATATCTTACATTCTATGCGCAATATGAAGCTTGAGTTGAGTGGTGCCGTGCGTCAGGTAAATCATTCTGCAGCGGAGGTAGCAAATGCAAGCAATCAATTATCATCGAGTGCGCAGATGCTTAGCCAAGGCACCACGGAACAGGCCAGCTCGGTACAGGAATTGGCAACGAGGATTGGCATGATTTCCGAAGAAGTGAAAAATATGGCGGATGGGGCATTGGATGTCAGGAAGCAGACACATCACGCTGGTGAAGAGGTTTTTGTATGTAATCAGAAGATGCAGAATTTAGTAGAGGCCATGGAAAGGATTCAGACCAGCTCCAAGGAGATAGAAAAGATTCTTAAGACAATAGATGATATTGCATTCCAGACCAGTATACTTTCGTTGAATGCAGCGGTGGAAGCAGCTAGGGCTGGAAGTGCAGGGAAGGGATTTGCTGTTGTGGCGGAAGAGGTTCGCAATTTGGCCAGTAAATCTGCACAAGCAGCGAAAAGTACATCAGAATTAATCGCCAATTCTACAGATGCGGTACATATTGGTACAGAAATTGCGCAAAATACGGCAGACGTTTTGAGCGGTGTTGTAAGTAGTATTCAGTCTGTGACAGATGCCATTGACCATATTGCGGCAGTATCCAATGAACAGTCGAAATCGGTTGGGCAGGTTTCCGAGGGTATTAATCAGATTTCTCTTGTGGTACAGAGCAACAGTGCCTCAGCGGAAGAAGGCGCGGCAGCAAGCGAGCAGCTTTTTGCGGAGGCTGCTTGCCTGAAAGAATTGGTAGATCAGTTTACACTTGCTTCAAAATGATGACAATAAGGCAAGAATGGGTTGTATTATAAAAAATAGATTTGGCTATTTCCGATACGGATTTTTATGATCCGGGTAGGGAATAGCCTTTCTTTGTGTGACAGTAAAAACCACTCCGAAAAAGTATACTTTTTCGGAGTGGTTTTTCTATGTGCTATTTTACCATATTTCACAGCTTTTGCAAGTCTTTTTTTCCCTATTTTTTGTATAAAGTGCACAATGCCCTATGGATTCTCATAAAGTATACCTTTTGAGAATGAGACTTAAAAGTATTATTATTTTCAGGAATTATCAGGTTTTGTAAGGTTTATTGTAAAGAATCTGTGAAATAGGGGAGAAGCGCAGACAGAGTTATGCGAAGCAGCCCATCAGGTACAGTACCACCGGGAAGCGGTAAGCTTTCAAAGAGGCCAAATGGCAGTTGTACTGGGAGTTATTTAGATAAGATTATTTAGAAAAGAGATTGTGACAAAAATATATAAACAGATAGAAAAGAGAAGCATATGTTTCAAAATAGTACTGATATAAAAGAACTGGAAAATAAAGTATGGCTTTCGTCTCCTACCATGCATAAAGAAGAGATGATGTTTGTCGAGGAGGCATTTCGTACCAACTGGGTTTCTACAGTTGGGGAGAACATTGACAGATTAGAGGCTATGGTAGCAGAGTATGTTGGTGTGAAATATGCAGTGGCATTGTCTTCAGGAACCGCAGCTCTTCATCTGTGTATGAAGTTGGCGGGGGAAAGGATAAATCGGGGAGCGAAGCTGGGAAGAGCACTGGAAGGACAGCATGTGTTTTGCTCTGATATGACGTTTGCCGCCACAGTTAATCCTGTAGTGTATGAAGGCGGAATGCCAATTTTCATTGATACAGAGTATGATACATGGAATATGAGTCCTCAAGCACTGCAAAGGGCATTTGAGCTATTTCCAGATGTGCGGTTAGTAGTGCTGTCTCATCTTTATGGAGTGCCAGCGAGGATGAAGGAAATTTTGGAGATTTGCGAAGAACATCATGCATTGCTTGTGGAAGATGCTGCAGAAGCGCTTGGTGCTTCTGTGGGTTCCCAAAAATGTGGCTCTTTTGGTGCTTATCATGCTGTATCCTTAAATGGAAATAAGATTGTCACAGGATCTTCTGGTGGACTTTTTCTTACAGATTCATGGCAGGATGCACAATGTGTTAGAAAGTGGTCCACACAGGCAAGGGAGGAGGCTCCGTGGTACCAGCATAGAGAGCTTGGCTATAATTATCGGATGAGTAATGTGATAGCAGGGATAGCAAGAGGAAATTTTTTACATATCGAGGAGCATATAGAAAGAAAGAGGCAGATTTATGAGAGATACCAGGAAGGGCTTGAAGGACTTCCAGTGAAAGTGAATCCTATTGGAGATGGGAGCTCAAATTATTGGCTTAGTTGTTTATTAATAGAGAAAGCGGCTATGTGTAAACAGGTAAGGTCAGAGAAGGAAGTGCTGTATCTTGCTGAGCATGGAAAAAGCTGTCCCACAGAGATTCTGAAAGCATTGATGGAACATAATGTGGAGGGAAGACCAATCTGGAAGCCAATGCATGGACAAGAAATATATAAAAATTGTCCATTTGTAAGTGTGGAGGGGGACGTCAGTGCAGATATTTTTGCAAGAGGGCTGTGTCTGCCATCTGATAATAAGATGACAAAAGAGGAGCAAGATATTATCCTTTCTATTGTTCGTCATTGCTTTGATTGATGAGAAGGTTGGATTAGAGATTTTGATTAGAAAATAAGAACAAGGATTTATATGAAACAGAGAAGAAGGAAAAAAGATCATACACAAGGCTTTTATGAAAGGTATGTAAAACGAGGGTTGGATGTATGCTGTGCGACAGCAGGCATTATTCTTTTAAGTCCAGTTTTTGTAGTAACATCATTTTTGGTGCGTCAAAGGCTTGGCACACCAGTTATTTTCTGCCAGAAACGACCGGGGCTATATGGAAAGGTGTTTGAATTATATAAATTTCGGACAATGACGGAGGAAAAGGGGAGAGATGGGAAGCTGCTGCCAGATAAAGAGCGGTTGACCAGCTTTGGAAGAAAGCTTCGCAGCAGCAGCCTTGACGAGTTGCCAGAGCTTTTTAATGTACTTAAGGGAGATATGAGCCTTGTGGGGCCAAGACCGCTTTTGGTGGAATATTTGCCACGCTATACAAAAGAACAGGCGCGCCGTCATGAGGTAAAGCCGGGCATTACAGGACTTGCTCAGGTA
>CAMUFS010000296.1 GCA_947088195.1 uncultured Clostridia bacterium | reverse complement strand
TCTTTGGAGAAGGTATTTTATGTATCAGTTCTTGTATCAATCCGAAAGGGCAGAGCCAGCCGCAAACTGCCCTTCCAAGAATTACGCCAAATGCCAAAAGAACGCCAACCACATAAAAACTAAAATTAAATTTCATAGAACCACTTACTGACTGCAACGCCCCGATTGGACAGGCAAAGCTGGCAGCCGGGCAGGAATAGCAATTCAGACCCGGATTACAAAACTGTTTCCACTTTCCTTTATAAATTTTGCCTCCATTAAAATTTAACAGATGCATATTAGAAAAACCAAATGCTATGATCTGAATCAGTTTTCTTTTTACATAACTTTGTATTTTCACGACTTCTCACCCCAATCCAATACACTCAAGACAGATATTGACAGCTTTGTTAAATACAATCTGCACTTCTCCTCTAAAGATTCCATACATAATACATACACAGGAAACTGCTATCACAACAATTCTGGCCAACCATTTCTTCCTATTTTCCACCGATATAGTCCTCCACAAATTCCTTATACCCCTTTACGTTGGCTCCTACAATCGGCTCACCAACGATATTTCCCTCTTTATCAACAAAAAATGTAGTAGGAACGCCTGTCACCCATCTCAATAGTTCATCAAAATCTGCATTTGCAATAATCTGTGTAAATTCCGCACCAGCTCTCTCTGCAATCATAACAGCAAGATCACGATGCTCTGTATCCTCATCCCCATTAATATCTATAATTAGCCCAACCATCTGCACATTCTCCGGCATCTCCTTCGCCCATTCCCCAAGCTCTGGCATCTCCTCCACGCAAGGATTACAGAAAGTCCCCCATACATTTACAACTGTCAGATCCTTTTCACCAAAAATACTCTCTGTAATCGTATTTCCAGCCAGATCCTTTGCTGAGAAAGCAGGCATTTGTTCAGGAAATTTTGCTTTATCTGTCTTTTTCATAAAAGTGAGTGTTTCCTTCACTGACTGCATATGCGCAAAACACTCTTCATACAATTTTTTCTCCTCTTTCTCCATTCCCGTTGTATCATTTTCTGGAATAGAAACAAGATATACATATCCATCATTCGTTCCCAACACTTCAGAATTATCTCCATATGTCAATTCTTTCTGTTCTATTCCTTCCTCAATCGCTTTCTTATACTTTTGTTCTTCTATAAGAGTAATATTCATAAGATATTTGCTGTGAGTCCGAAGCTGCTCATATAATTTTTCCATCACTTCCATTGTTAGATTTTCAGAAGAAATCCCCTGAGCCTCCTCCAATAACTTATCTGTTATCGGCGTATAATACCAGACAACACTAATAAGATCATTTCCATTAAAATCCTCATATGGTCCCTCTACCATAATTGTACCTTGATCCAAATAATCTTTCGAAATTTGGAATACCAGCCCTGCCTCTGCGTTTTCCACCCGCTCTGTATCATTCCCGGCTGCTTTCTGGCAACCCACAAGAATCATAACAACAATAAAAAAGACACCAATTCCCTTAAAAAAATTTTTCTTTCCCTCCATACTATCTCCTTTCCAAAATAAACAAAATAAAATAGCTTTCCATAAGCCATCCATATTAGGAGTATTCATTATATCATATAGTATGGCGTTTTTCTATAATTATATCTTCCACCATTTTACAACTTTTTGATAAGGTTATATCTATATTTTTACCTCACTCAAAAATAAATATTTCTTCAATAGGAGTCTCCACTGCTCTAGAAATATCTATCGCTAATTTAAGAGATGGATTATATTGCGCCTTTTCCAGTCGCATAATTGTCTCTCGACGCACACCGACCTGTGCCGCTAATTGTTCTTGCGTTAGCTCTTTTAATTGCCGATATTTCTTTAATCTGCACTCAAACTCTGGCATATTCTATTCCTCACTTTCCTCTATTTCTTCCCTGTGATCGTAATGATACAATAGAAATTCATTTAGAAATAGCTCCAGTGCCATAGCAAGGCTAATTATAATAATATAAGCGATAAATGTATATTCTAAGCTTCCCATAAGCTTACCCTGCCCTACTATCAGAGTTGTCAGAAAAACAATAGTCAATGTTAATTTATTTGCTAAAGAATTAGCTTTTATTTTATTTTCCTTATACCTTTCGTCCATAAATGTATTGGATAACTTTCCCTCATAGAAAAAACCAAAAAAGCCAAAAAATATAAAGAACACAAAAGGAAAAATTATTTTATCTATCTGGTAAGTCCAAAAACCTAAGAATCCACAAAAACCGAACAATCCTAAAAACCCCATCTTAGGATTTAATTTTCTTGTTACTTGCGTTGTCATTTCCCTGCGTTTACTTGTAATGATTGCTTTCAAAAGCTTTACCGCAAGATACATAATATAACACATAAATAAAATACCTGAAAAAATCATCGGAATATCTTGCATCCGAAATACATACTTCGATAAATCCATAGGTACTATAAATCTACATTCATTGAAAACCACTGTGTACCAAGAAGAAAGTCCAATAAATAACGCACATACTACGCCAAGCATAATGGTAATTACAATATTTCTTTTTTTCATTTCCTTTTCCTCCTAATGAGATATATTTATATCTTAATAAGACAAATATATCACTTCACAACTCCAATGTCAACAAAAAGATACAAATACATCTCAAATTTTTCTTTCTGATGCCCTTATAATCAAGTAAGACCAAAAATCCCTTGTTCGCCATGCGAGATACATACTACCAAAGCAGCTTCATTTCTTTTATACCTCTACATAATCGAGTAGGGAAGTCTTTATTTCCCTACTCGCCGCGCGACCTGTACGCCACATTAGTGGCATATTTCCTCTGCACAGGTCTGCGCATAAAAACAGGCAGTTACCTATAAGAAATAATAAGTAACTACCTGACACACTGATTTTTATTCTACAAAGCTTGCCCAAGCTATATCTCCTCTAAACATTTTAAGATAGGTTCGATATACTTTTTATCCGAAATATCATAAGATGTAGAAATCATCTTAATCATTTCCCTTTCCTCATCTGTTTTATTCTTTTTTGCCTTTAACATTTTTATAAACATGTTCATCATCAATTTTGAAGAGCGTGGCATAGTTTCATAATGGAATCCGCCCGGACAATAAAACACATTTACCTTCTTCCATTCTATTTCACTAAAATTCCGTTTCAAAGCAGCTTCTATTTCTGGGTTCTCGATCGGACTTCCGCCAACACAAAAAACAATTAATTTCTTATTTTCCCACTTTGTTATATTTCCTTTAAACCAGCTAAGTTTACTGATACCACCTGCACATGCCCAACCTCCATAGATAATTGCCTCATATGCATCCATATTTTTCTTCTTTGCCTCCGCTAACGCAAGACAATCTGCCCCTGTTTCTTCCGCTATCCATTGCGCATAACGCTTTGTAAAACCTGTCTGTGAATTATATATAATAATTGTCTTCATTATAATCCTCTTTTCTAAATTTTCAATTCTGGTATATCATTTAGATCTGCAATTTATAAAATTATGTTCGAACGGATTTCATATCCAAGCGATTTCTAATTATTTTATCCGTTATAGGATATATTTTCTCTACAGGCAAATTTTTTGAATTTAATTTGCCATTCTTTCTCTGTTCATTCCATTTCCTAACAGAAGGAGTCATATCTTCTATGCGAAAAATACTTTCCGCCAGAAATTCCCTCAATGTACTTCCTTTGATACCAATTTGAATTGCAGCACGGTTTATGGCATTACCATTTATATTTCTATCTGGGTCCCACTGACAATATACTTCTGCTTTGCCAAACATCTTTTCCCACTGCTCACCTGTATCATTCCTAGAATCTGGTGAGGTCAACACCGCTTTTTCCAGCAATTTATTAAATTTTGTTTTATAAATATCCAATGCTAAAATACATTCCTGATTTTTCTTAGTTCCCCAATTAGAACGATACATAAGCCATAAA
>CAMUFS010000295.1 GCA_947088195.1 uncultured Clostridia bacterium | reverse complement strand
TAAAAATATGCAAGCTTTATTTGAGGGAATGGTAAAAAGATCCTGCACGCCAAAGGGCTCATACAAAAATTCAGATTTTTGTTTTGCCGTGCCCACGGATATAACAGAGGTGGAAAAAAGAGCATTCTATGAATTGGCGGAAGCTTCTAAGGTTCGTGCAAGAAAAATTACCGTTGTGGAAAAGCCTGTTGCAGACGGCGTGGGGGTTGGAATTGAAGTAAATAGCCCGAAAGGAAATATGATAGTGAATTTTGGTGCAGATACCACAGAGATCTCCGTGTTATCTTTAGGAGGAATCGTGATCAGCCGCCTTGTGCAGCTTGGCGGAAACCGTCTGGATGAAAATATATGCAGCCTTGTGCGCAAGCAATATAATCTTATTATTGGTATGAAGACAGCAGAACAGCTAAAAAAGTATCTTGGCAATGCGACAGAGTTTACAGATGAGGTAATGAAGGTATATGGCAGGGATCTGGTGACAGGGCTTCCCATGATTCGGGAGATCTCTTCCGAGACAGTATATCAGGCAACACATGATGTATTGACCAACATTATCGCAGATATTAAGATGATCTTAGAGCACACACCGCCAGAGCTCGCAGCAGATATTATTGATACTGGCATTTTTCTCACTGGAGGATGTGCCATGCTCAGAAATTTTGATAAGCTGGTTCATCAGGAAACTGACCTGTCTATCAATATACCTGATAGGCCGGATGAATGTGTGGTGCGTGGCATCGCTAAGATTGTGACAGATCCAAATTATGCAGTTCTTGCTTATATTCCAAGGGAAAAGGTGATCAATTCGTAGATGGGAACAGGACAATGAAAAGAAAAAATAAATTTTCCATGCCGGTAAAATATGTACTGCTGATACTTTCCAGCCTGTGTATTCTTCTTTGCGGTTTAAGCTTTACCAATCTGTCTGCTGCCCCATTTCTCAAAGATCTTACAAGCCATATCCTGATACCATCCCAACAGGGATTAAATCATATCGGGCAATGGTTTTCAGACAAGGCAGACAATCTAAAAAAACTGCGTGAGGTTATGGCAGAAAATGCAGAGCTGCGCGAGCAGAACAATGCTCTGATGCAGGAAAACAGCCGGATTGCTCTTGAGCGCACAGAGCTTGAGCAGCTCAGGCAGATCTACCATCTCGATGAAACGTATGAATATCCCAAAATTATGGCAAAGGTAATTGGCAAGGATCCCGGCAACTGGTTCCAAATCTTTCAGATTGATAAGGGAAGTGCAGATGGTATTGAGGTTGATATGAATGTTCTCAGTGGCACCGGATTAGTGGGAATTGTCACTTCCGTGTCAGAACATAGCGCCATTGTCCGCTCAATTATAGATGATAGCAGCAATGTCAGCGCAGAATTTTCCATCACTTCTGATATTTGTAATGTAAAGGGTGATCTATCCTTGATCAACGAAGGTAAAATTCGAGTGGAGGATATTCTTAAGGATGCAGAGGTGGAAAATGGTTACACAGTTGTCACGTCCCATATCAGCACCAAATACCTTCCCGGCATATTAATTGGCTATGTCAGTAATATTTCCATTGATGCCAACAATCTGACGAAATCTGGCTATATCACGCCAGTGGTAGATTTTGAACATCTAACCTATGTGCTGGTTATCACGGAGCTAAAAAAACATTAGTTCCTATCAATATACAGATGGGGGAATGATATGCTGCGTAAAATATGTATAGGCTTGTGCCTAATTCTTGGTTTTCTGCTTCAGGTAACACTGTTTCAGGGGCTTTCATTGGCTTCCACAAAGCCTAATCTAATCTTGATATTAGTGTTTACCTTTGGCTTTATGAGGGGGAAAAAAACAGGGATATGGACGGGATTCTTCGGAGGGCTGCTTTTAGATATCTATTATGGAGACAGCATTGGCTTTTATGCAATGATCTATATGTATATTGGCTATTTAAATGGTATATTTTACAAATTGTTCTATGATGAGGATATCACACTGCCGTTGTTGTTAATTTTTATGAGCAATCTGCTATATGGTCTCAGCATTTATGTCATTCGTTTCTTGTTGAGAGGCAGATTGGATATTATGTATTATTTTCAGCATGTGGTGGTTGCCGAAACTATTTATACTATGGTTGTGGCAATTATTATCTACAGGCCTCTGCTCTGGATGAACCGGGTTTTGGAGAAAATAGAAAAAAGGAGTGCAGGAAAATTTGGTTAAACAGGCAATCAAAACATTGTTTCATATTGTCAGCTCACGCCTGTTTCTATTAGGCGCAATATTCTTCCTTATGTCGGCTGCCTTGGTCGTGCGTATATTTCATTTGCAGATTGTGATGGGGGAAACTTATCTGAATGATTATCTTTATCAGACAGAGCGAACCATTGATATTGCAAGTACCAGAGGAAATATCTTTGATTGCAATGGCAAGCCTCTTGCTTATAATGAGCTGGTACATTCTGTGATGATTGCAGACGATGGAAAGCAAAATAACAGAGAGTTAAATCAGACCATCTACCATGCCATTGAGCTGATTGAAAAAAATGGAGATATGATTGTGGGGGACTTTCCCATTGCTCTGGATGAAAATGGAGATTTTGAATATACCTTTTCTTCTGATGTAAGCCGCCTGCGCTTTCTTGCTGATGTGTATGGTTTATCGAATATCTCTGATCTGGCTACAGACCAAGAGACAAGCTCCACAAAGACGGCAGAGGAAGTTTTCTTATATTTGTGCGGAGAGAAGCGCTACAACATTCGAAGCGATCTCTCTGAATTGCTCAAGACAAATAAGGAGACAGCAGATGATACAAAAGATCAACCTGTCTACCGCACAGAAGATGCTCTTAAAATTCTCGGTATTCGCTATGCTCTGTCAGGAACATCCTACCGGCGCTATATCAGTGTCACGATGGCTTCTGATGTCAATTCAGCTACTGTTGCAGCAATTCGAGAATGTCAGTCAGAGATTCCCGGTGTCACGATTGAGGAGGAGACAAAAAGAAAATATAATGATGCAATCTATCTTGCGCATATTTTAGGTTACACCGGAAAAGCATCACAGGAGGATCTCGAAGAGCTTATCAAAGAAAATCCATCTTACACCAGTGAAGATATGGTTGGAAAGGATGGGCTTGAGGCGTATCTGGAGGTTGGACTGCAAGGGACCAAGGGAAGCATACGAGCCTATGTGGACAGTCAGGGAACCATACTTGATATTACAGAACAGATAGAGCCAATAGCAGGAAAAGATTATTATCTGACTATTGACAGCGACCTACAAAAGAAGATGTATGATATGTTTGAGAGCTATCTAGCAGGAATTTTATTAAAAAAGATTGTGAATAGGGATGTCACGATTAAAAAGGAAATGTCTGCATCACAGCGCTATATTTCTGTAAAAGATGCCTATTATGCGTTGTTGAACAATGGCATTATTGACATTACTCATTTTTCACAGGATGATGCCACAGATATTGAAAAGGAAGTGTATCAGCTTTATTGTAACCGCGAAGAAGAAATTATTGAGCGCATAAAGGAAGAGCTTCTTGAAAAAGAAAATCCCTTGATTTACAGCAAGCTGCCAGAGGAATATCAAGTTTATATGTCCTATATCTATTCTATGCTTGCAAAAGCGGGCGTTCTTATGACAGGAGAGATTGACACCACAGATCCCACTTATCGGGCATGGCGCGAGGATGATGCCATTAGCTTAAAGGAATTTTTGCTCTACGCCATTGCAAATGGTTGGATCGATACTTCAAAATTGGATGCAAGAAGTAAATATTCAGATATGCAGGAAATTTATGAAAGTCTGGTAAGCTATATTGAAAAAAGACTTCGCGCCGATACTGGCTTTGGAAAAAAGGTATATCGCTATATGGTGGAGAATTATACCATAAATCCCTCTCAGAGTTGCTTGCTTTTGTTTGAACAAAATATTATTGAGTACAATGAGG
>CAMUFS010000294.1 GCA_947088195.1 uncultured Clostridia bacterium | reverse complement strand
GGTGACAGAGGACCATAGGCAATTCTCTGGGCGGACCCTTCTCAAAATTCGCATTAAATTTCTTCCTCCAAAATGTCCTTTTATTGATGCCGTACTTTTCAAAATATACAAACTATTTTTACATACCTTTTTAAAAAATAAATCGTTGCTGTAACAAATAATTTAGAAAAAATAATAGAGTGTCAACCACAGCCTTTATATATACCTCAGGTATATATTTTATAATCTTTACTCCTACAAATACCAGCACTGCACTTACAGACATCTGTACCACCACCAATAAAAAATATTTTATCATGGATAGACATCTATTTTCTTTGCTTTTAAATACAAGCTTATAGTTAATTATATAATTATAGCTTGCTGATACCATACGCGCTAAGATCGTTGCTTGTATTATATATAAGGAATTGTTTTTTTCCTTCATTATTTTACATAAAAATGCAAAGATACCTAGATCCAATAGGCACGATGAAATAGAGGATATTATATATTTTAAAAATATGCCTCCAAATATTTTATATATTCTTATTGAATCCTGTATTGGATCAAAATGTGTTTTGTGATCTGTTTTTGAATCATATATCGTTTGAATGGGAATCTCTGTTATTTCTATATTTTTTTTACACTCTATCAACATATTTGTCTCATATTCAAATCGCTCTCCTGAAACAGACAGCAATTTTTTCATAAAACTACTGGGGATTCCTCTTAATCCGGTTTGTGTATCGGATATTTTTATTCCACATAGATAACTGCACACTTTTTTTGTAAGCTCATTTCCTATCTTGCTTTTCCATGGAATATCACGATTATCAAATGTTCGACACCCCAATATTAGATTTTCTGGATTTTCAATTAATGCCTCCATACATTTTATAATATCTTCTGGTGTATGCTGCCCATCTGAATCTGCTGTCACTACACCTACAAGATTGGGATTTACATTCAATGCATAATTAAATGCTTCTTTTAGTGCTCTTCCCTTGCCTAAGTTTACTGCATGTCTCAAGATAATATAATTATATTTTTGTTGTATTGTATCAAAAATTTCCCTGTACTCTTTTCCGCTTCCATCATCCACAATTATCACATAAATAAGCCCAGCTTCTAAAAGCTTTTCACATAATACAAGAAGGTTTTTGTCTGGTTCATAAGCAGGAATAATCACAGGAATATTGATAGATGCTTTTTCATTATCCATTTATTTGCACCTCTCTAACATTCCTGTTTCTTTATTAATCCGAAATAAAGTATTATTTGCTATATCAGAAGGGTTTACAAATAAATCAGTATAATGTTGGATAAAATAATCATTTATTCTGTAAAGTGCTACATAATCATAGTTTTGCTCCAACAATAAATCCTGCCATTCCTTGGATGTTATCTGTATGGTTTCATAATCTGACTCATAGAATGGTCCTCCTAGATTCCATCCCCCAAATACAGTGAAAACAAAATTTGGTCTGGCATTAAATCTTGTGACCCAATAATGAAGACCTCTATCTCCCTGAGAAATAAAATAAATACGATCTGTTCCATCACAATTTTTTTGAATTAAATCTTTTAATTCCTCAAATGGCTGCCTAAAAGCTATTGAACCTCGCACTCTGTCACGACTGATACTCTCTGAAAGATTCTTCATGGGAGATATTAACAATATCACAACCAGTAAAATAGGAAGATACAAGGATTTTTTATCATCATTTAATTCATCAATAATTGTGACAGCTCCAAGTACAAGAACAATCCATACTGTGAGAAATGTCATATTACAATATCTTGCATAGGATGCCAGATTCACTGCCTCATATTCACTAAAATTTGCAATATAAACTGCACCTAAACTGTAGATATATAAAACAGCCTGTATAATCACAAGATAAAAAATCCATCTAATTGTTTTCTTTTCGGCAAATCTTTTTTGTTTTTTTATTATTCTATAGAGTATATATAACAATACTGTCAAAATAATAGACAGTGAAAAATAATTAAGAGTAATATTCGTTCCACTTAAGCTAAGGTTATAATGATAAAATGCATCTTTAAAATTATCAACCACTTGTTGATAATATGTATTATCATTATGAAAGAAAAACATGGAAGTATATTTCAATAAATCTATTTTATTATGAAATCTTACACTTGCGCCTGATGTACGTATTTCATTGTTCCATAATAATTTAATAATACATAATGCAACCGTTGGCAGAGCTGCTCTTATAAAAAGCAGTACCCCCCCCCTTGCCAAAATTTGTGTCCTTTTTAAGACTTCTTTCTTTTCAATTAGCATATCGACAGCATATGCCGTACCAACAAACAATCCAAAAAATAAACCTATATCCTTGGCAAGTACCAATGTTATAGATACACCTATCATATATAGATGATAGCTTATATCATCTTTCTCTTTATATAAAATTCTTGCGAATCCGCATCCTGCAAGAATTGCAACAAACGGATCAATCCATATTTCTGTATAGAAGCCTTGAAAAAAGACAAGTGGAAGAAGAAATAAAATAATGGGAAGCATTATAAATTTTACAGGTTCTTTTATAGATAGTTTTTTTAAAAATGGGAAAAACATAGATAGTGCAAATAGTTGATAGACCAAATACATTCTCCACTCATTAAATTCAGCCCCTTTATGTACATATAAAAATATTTTTTGAGAAAAATATTGAAGCAGTGCCATAGCAGGCGGATATGATTGAAAATTTGAATGAGATTCACGACTTGTCACAAAATGATCCAGATATGACATCGCTTTTACACAATCCATCCAATGACTAAATTCATCCCATGAATCTGCTAATTTTCCATAATTTATATATATGCATATAGCAAAAAGAGCTGTAAAAATAAAAAAAGGGGTTGTAAAAAAGCTAGATATTATTTCTTTTTTCCTATGTTTTATACACATAAAATACATTGTGACAACATACAAGCTACCCAGTAAAAAAATAACAAAAAAAACACCAAATTTTAATTGATTCACCAATCCAAACAAAAACAATAATAACATAATTAATATAAAAGTAAGAGGCAGCGTATCCTCAAACTTTTTTCTAAAAACACCTGCACAAAAAAAGCTGACAGATAAAATCAGCATATATAAAATTATAATATCCATAGTATTTATCTCCTATATCCTATCTTCCATTTATCACAAAAGGTTTCCCAACGGTTCCTTATCCATCCTAATAACTTTTGTTTTATTCTATTTCCCCCTCCCCCAATTATAATGTGGATACAGGCTTTTATGCTCTTCCATCCACTTAGCAAGCTCCGCTATCATCTGTTCATAATCAGGAATTATATAATTAAATTCATATCGTGTACGTCTCAGAGATTTATCTGCAATATATGTATTCATTGGTTTTATTGTGATTTTATCATTTCTCATATAATGATTAAATAACTTTAAGAGCTCATATTTAGAAATAACTTGATCTGGAACTGCGTGAAATAATCCATGTGCTTTCTCAAGCACTGCTGCTTCCATAGTTTTAGCTAATTGTAGTGTTATTTGCCCTGTCCATATCGCACTGGTATATCCATATATTTCTCCCCTCTGTTGCATAAACCAATTCAAAAGCCCTATTCCTTTTTCATTTATATCTGGACCGACCACTGAATTTCGTAGAGTAATATTTTTATCGTCCTCTAACTCACCTAACGCCTTTGAGCGATCATAAAAAGCTCTTCCATCTTTTATATCATCCTCCATATATTGTCCCCGCTGCCCAGAGAAAACACAGTCTGTACTCATATGAATAACTTTCGTTTTTGTGTTCTCTGTAAGATATGCAAGAAAATGTGGAAAATAGGAATTTAAATATGCTGCTTCTGCTTTGTTGTTCTCCGCTGACTGATTTAATAAACCTATACAATTTATAATAGCATCATACCTATTTATACCAACCAGCTCTCGAATAAAATCTGTATCCATTGCAT
>CAMUFS010000293.1 GCA_947088195.1 uncultured Clostridia bacterium | reverse complement strand
AGATTCGCCTATGTCATGGTGTCCGAATTGTAAAATGGAATATATTGAGGGGATTTCTGTTTGTCCAGATTGTGGTAGTCCTCTTATTGATAATAAAGATAACATACAAGATACTAAAAAGATTATTTTTCAAGGTGAAGAAGCTGTTTCTGAGCAGATTGCTCAATTTTTAGATTACTCTGGAATCCAATCCGTCGCTGCGGGAGAGCCCAATGAAAATGGTTATCCTGTCTTGGTTTCTGAGAACGATTACCGTGAAGCAATGAAGCTTGTTCGCATCTTTTTATACAAGGAATCTGAAAAGCGATTAGCAGATAACACTCAGACATCAGAAGAAAATCAAAAGGCTCCTGCTCCGTATGTAAAAAAAGCGGATAAATATGAAGATGTTCATTCCTCTGCCATCACGCTTCTCGCTGTCGGTATTCTTGGCGCCATCTTTCTAGTTTTAAAAATTACAGGAGTTCTTCCTTTTTCCTTTGGATCTGCTTCTTTGCTTTTTGATATTGTAATGGGAGTTATTTTTATTTTTTTTCTAGTCAGTGGCTTCTCTTCCCTAAAGCGTGCCAAGGTTATCAAAGGTGAGATCAGCCAAGAGGTGACAGCCACCAAAGAGATCACAGAATGGTTTCTTTCTGAATATACGGCGACCTCCATCGATCAAGCAATTTTTGCCGATGCAGATACACCAGAGGAATTAAAATATTTTCAGCGCACCGAATATATTAAACATGAGGTCAATACTCGTCTGACAGAATTAGATGATTCTTATCTTGAGGATCTGACAGAAAATTTATATCACAGTCTGTTTGAAACAGAAATTTCTTAATGAAATGGAATAAAATTGAAAAGGAATCGCTCCATTCTTTATCTTTGATATGGAGCGATTCCTTTATTTATATGTTAAATTACAGCCTATCCAGCATACAAGCCCGATCTCTCAGGATTATACAATCAAACAGATGCTTTTTTTGAAAGATATTCGTGGATTCCTCTTGCGCCTGCTTTTCCTGCCTCCATGGCAAGTATTACCGTGGCTGCGCCAGTCACAGCATCGCCGCCAGCAAACACACCTTCTTTGCTGGTCTGTCCATTTGATGTCTCAGCGATAATACATTTGTGCTTATTGATCTCCAGACCACTTGTAGTGGAAGAAATCAGCGGATTTGGCGATGTTCCTAAGGACATAATGACAGTGTCCAGCTCAAGCTCAAATTCTGATCCGGGAATCTCGACAGGTCTTCTTCTGCCGGATGCATCTGGCTCACCCAATTCCATGCGAATACATCTCATTCCCTTCACCCAGCCATTCTCATCAACAAGAATCTCAACTGGATTTGTGAGAAGGTCAAAGATAATACCCTCTTCCTTGGCGTGATGTACCTCCTCCACTCTTGCGGGAAGCTCTTCCTCACTTCTGCGGTATACAATATGTACCTCCGCACCAAGGCGAAGCGCTGTTCTCGCCGCGTCCATAGCAACATTTCCACCGCCTACCACAGCTACCTTTGTGCCGGCAACAATCGGCGTGTCATATCCATCCTGAAATGCCTTCATCAGATTACTTCTGGTCAAATATTCATTTGCCGAAAATACACCGTTGGCATTTTCTCCCGGAATCCCCATAAATTTGGGAAGTCCTGCGCCAGAACCAACAAACACTGCCTCAAACCCTTCCTCCTCCATAAGCTCATCTATGGTGGTCGATTTTCCTATTACGACATTGGTCTCAATTTTGACGCCCAATTTTGTTAAATTCTCAATTTCAGGTTTTACAACCTTCTCCTTTGGCAGACGGAACTCAGGTATACCATATACCAAAACACCACCCGGCTCATGTAATGCCTCAAAAATTGTCACCTCATAGCCAAGCTTCGCCAGATCTCCTGCACAGGTGACACCAGAAGGACCAGATCCAATCACAGCCACCTTTTTGCCATTAGTACTCTCTGGCTTTTTGGGAGAAATGCCATTTTCTCTCGCCCAATCTGCCGTGAAACGCTCCAGCTTTCCAATAGAGATAGGTTCTCCCTTCACGCCTCTGACACATTTTCCTTCACACTGGCTTTCCTGTGGACATACACGACCACACACAGCAGGAAGTGCAGAAGACTCGGAAATAATGCGGTATGCCTCCTCTACATTGCCATCCTGAACTTCCTTGATAAATCCGGGAATGTTAATGGCAACTGGACAGCCACTCACACATCTCGCATTCTTGCACTTTAAACAGCGGGATGCCTCCGCCTGTGCCTCCTCCATATTATAACCCAGACAAACTTCCTCAAAATTTTTTGCTCTTACCTGTGGTTCCTGTTCCCGAACTGGTACTTTCTTCAATACATCGATATCCATAGTATCCTCCCTTATTCACACTGCCCACAGCCACCGTGATGAGTATCCCCCTCACGAAGCTTAAGCACCGCTCTTCCTTCTGCTGTCTTATACATCTGCTGACGCTTCATAGCCTCATCAAAATTTACCAGATGGCCATCAAATTCTGGACCATCTACACAGGCAAATTTCACCTCGCTGCCAACTGTCACACGGCAGGCACCACACATACCTGTGCCATCTACCATAATCGGATTTAAGCTGACAATCGTCGGCAAATTAAGCTCCTTTGTTAGAAGGGAAACAAATTTCATCATAATCATTGGTCCAATCGCCACACACACATCATATTTCTTTCCCTGATTTTGTACCAAATCCTTGATAACCTCTGTTACCATGCCTTTTCTCTCATAAGAGCCATCATCTGTGGTAATATAGAGATTTCCGGCAACTTTTCTCATCTCCTCCGTGAGAATAAGCAGATCCTTTGTCTTTGCTCCCACAATCACATCTGCCTCAATTCCATGCTGATGAAGCCATTTTACCTGAGGATAAACTGGAGCTGTGCCTACACCACCTGCCACAAATAACATCTTTTTCTTCCTCAGGCTTTCCAGATCCTCACCTGTAAACTCGGATGCTTGTCCTAATGGTCCTGTAAAATCACGGAAACTGTCACCTTCTTTAAGAGCTGCCATCTTCTCTGTGGATGCACCCACTATCTGAAATACTATAGTGATAATCCCCTTCTCACGATCATAATCACAAATAGTCAGCGGAATCCTCTCTCCTCTGTCATCCATCTTGGCAATAATAAACTGTCCCGGCTGACAGGATTTTGCAATTCTTTTTGCCTCGACATCCATCAAATAGATTTTGTCGGCAAGTTTTTCTGCTTTCAGTATCTTGTACATTGTAATCCTGCTACTAAAAACATATACAAAAATGTATATGTTAGATGAATTTCCGACAAGACATCGGTATATGCTTATATTTGCCCTCTTATGCAAATTTATAAGCCTTCATCTTTTAGCTTTTCCTTTCCTAGATTTTTTTGCGATTTTCCTTTGGTTTTTAGGTATCTTTGAATCTATTGCAACCCCTATATGGATTTTACAATCATCTGACATCTACTGGTACGTATAGCCTCCATCTGATTTTGTCGAGAGAGAATGAACCTCCCCCTTATTTGTTGTCACAGCATACAACATTTCATTTAATGTGGTGGTCTCTCCTGCTGCTGTTCTTCTAAGTGTAAAGATATAACATTCTTCCTCCGCACCGCTTGCATTGGCAATCTTTGCCAACTCCACAAACTGTACACTGATGCGCTCTCCATTTCCCCTATTGCCATTTAAATCTGACATAATGCCGATGGAAACCAAATAATTTCTAAGCTTTATCACAGCCGCATCGTATGGGAAGGAACGGCTGATGGTACATTCATAATTTTTCTTTGCCGGCATACTGGAAACGCCATATTTATCCACCACAATCGCGGAAAATATTGTGTTTCCTATTGGCATTGTGACTGGTGCGCTGTATTCTTTGGCATTTTCCTTATCAGGGGTAGATCCGTCTATTGTATAATACACAGTCCCGCCCTCTGGGACCTCCACTTCGATCTGC
>CAMUFS010000292.1 GCA_947088195.1 uncultured Clostridia bacterium | reverse complement strand
GCGATCTCAAGCTCCCGTTCTGTGAGATGATTTTCTCTTAATAGATAACGAATTTCTTCTATGGTAAGTGTAGTGTAGGCAGGAGCTTTTGCAGGAGGGGGCGGTGATATAGTTTCTGGCTGGGATTCTTTTTGAGTGGTTTGCTGGTTATAATTATAATAGGAAAACCTGCAAAGAAGCTGTATAAGAAAGGTGTAGAACAGAGGCCGCATACAAAGTGCAATGTTTGGCAAGAGTTCTTCTTTTTCTGTGTTTGTATATAAAGTGGAAAATAGGAGCATAAAGCAAGTGAAAAGTCCTGCCAAGAAAGAATTCCATAAAATACATCCGCGCAGCTCTGAAAATTTCATGTCTTTTGTATAGCAGCCTGCTGTGAGAAGGAAGGTTCCCAATAGAACAAGCAGCAGGCTGTTCCAGTCAAAAAGCAGGCTTATGTTAAAATCTAAACATAAAAGTACCAAAGCAAGGTAACAGCCAATACACATAAGCTGTTTTATCGTTTGCAGAGCATAGTGTCTCATAATTAATTTTCCTCAGAAATTATACTGTGACAGGGACTTTCCATATCAATAAGCTTGCATCGTATCTTGGAACGGATTGGCAGAAGTAGGCAGCATAATAGTAATGGGTAGATCAAGGATAGTGCAGCGACAGTGAAGTTTAGTGAAAGAATTCTGCCAAAGTTTTGCATAGATGGGTCAACATTGGATAGAATCCCACTTCCTTGAATGAAAAAAAGCAGGCTGCCTGTGTATAAGAGTAGGCGGATGGTCAATGACACTGCCTCTTCACAGCGTTTTAGATCTCTTATGGATAGGAATGAGGATTTTCGAACGGTGAATCGCAATGCACGTAACAGATCCTTTTCTGTGCCAGATGCTATTAGGATTGGAAGTACTAGCAGAGGTACCATTAGGATAGAGATAAAGTCAAACATGTAAAGAAATGGAATATTAGTAAGGCTCAGGTTAAAGCTAAGTACAATAACAAATACGATAAGCGACAAAACATACATCATAGATAAATTCTCCTTTCTTGATAAGCGGTGTTTTTGAACAGTTAGAAAACAATTTTTGTACACTCTAGCTAGATGATACTAACATACTTATAACAAAAGAATGGAGAAAATACAATGGTACTTGGTGGAGGATTAGGTATATTTCTTAAATTCCGGTGGTAAACACTCAGAAGAGGTGTTAAATTTGTGTATAAGCTGTCCTGCGGTATGAAGGGAGGTAAGCAGCCTTTGCTGTTCTTCAGCCGTCAGAGTGTCAACACTTTGAGAAAGATAGTTGATAAGCTGTTCATTCAGGTTATTAAGATAAGCAGTTCCCTCCTCTGTGCACTGGATGCGGATAATGCGCCTGTCTGTATCATCTGGTTTACGCGCTACTAAACCCAATGTCACAAGTCCATTGACGGCAGCAGAAAGCTGGGGTTTTGATATTTTTTTGTGTTCGGCGAGCTGAGACATACTTTGTGGCCCGTAGTGTTGTAAAAATAATAAAAGCTGAAGCTGAACACCAGATACTGTATTTTTAGCACAAAGCTGAGCTGGTCTTGCAACTTTTCCCTCAAATTCGACCATAAAGTACATTAATTCTGTAATAAGTTGTTCTTTTAGCATATCGGTTTTTATACTCCTGTTTGGAAGTGAATAGTGATAAAAAATATTTAAGGATTATATTTGTTAAATGTAGTACAAATATAGACTTAGTCTTATTTTAGATAATTTTTATAATACTGTCAAGAAATATGATATTTTAATAGGCTGGGATGCTTGACATTTTTATTAAAGGTGTTATACTAAAAATAAGTTCATAAAAATTAACTATTAATATTTATAAAATATATTGTTTTTATGATACGGTGAAGAATTATTATAGAAAGAAGGAGTAAAAGATGTTTGGACATTCTAAAGATCAGGAAGGAAAGATACACGAGCTTGTACAGAAGGGAAAGTGGGATAAACTGAAAAAGTATCTGAGTGGAAGCAAGGAGGAGCAGATTTCTCTGGCGAAAGCATGTAAGTTATCTAGCTGTGACGACTCGGTGAATCTTTTGATTAATTTGTTAAATTTTTCTAGTGATAATGAGGTTGTGATGGAAGCGTTGCAATCGCTGGGAGAAGTTGGAACAGATCATGCAGTGAGTCAAGTTCAGCTTTTGTTAAATAAAATAGATAAGAATAACCAGCCATTGTACAATACCATAATGGATACCTTACATAAGTTGAGAGGAAAGAGATAAAAGAAACGGTTGTGTTAGTGATTTGCTTTAAGAATTGTCTATGATCCTTCGTCACTTTATTTCCATTTAGTGACGAGGATCATAGTGGTTTGTGCTTGTTATGATAATTCGAGAGTATTTTCTATAACATTAATTTAGCATTTTAAATTTTTTTTCATTGTCTATGATTGGCAGTTGCTCTTCTTCTATCTGTTGAATTGAAATAAAAGGTCTTTTATCAAGCATGGCAATGAGTTTTTGTATTTTTTCTTCTGTTCCCTGCACTTCCATCTCTACGCTGCCGTCCCATTCGTTTCGAACCCAGCCAGTTAGTCCAAGCTCAGAAGCGATGGAAAAGGAGCTGTATCGAAAGCCGACTTCCTGAACTCTTCCAAAAAATTGAAGGTGTTTTCGTATTATTTTAGGATTGTTCATGGTTCTTTGTATGATCCTTTCAGAAAATTTTGTATTATTATGCCAATTTCGTGCTTATCTGTATTTCTTGTGTCATTTGCTTCATTTGTTTTCTAAGTTTTTTTACACAGAGCCAATAGGCTGGTATAAGGAATATATCTGCAAGTATCCATGCGGCAGGATTGGCGGCACAGACAGCATAGTATCCAAAAATCGGCACAAAGATAAATCCAACAGCAGTACGTGCAATCATTTCAAATACACCAGATAAAATGGCGAAGCGGCTAAAGCCCATTCCTTGTATTAAGAAGCGGATAATATTGACCAGAGCAAGAGGAAAATAAAACAATCCATTTATAATAAGGAAGGTTCTTGCGTTGGCAATCAGTTCGGCTTCTGAGGCGTTGACGAAAAGTAATACTAATTGTGGTGAGAAGAAAATATATACTGCCAAAGCAAGTACAGAGTAACATGCACCCAATAAAATACATGCTTGCAATCCCTGTCCAAGTCGTTCTATCTTTCCAGAACCCACATTCTGTCCACCATATGTAGCCATTGTGGAGCCCATAGCATCAAAGGGGCAGCAGAAGAAGCAGGAAAGCTTGGAGGCAGCCGTCACAGAGGAAATGTAAATGGTTCCAAGGCTATTTACCGCTGTCTGCACGACAACACTTCCGATCGCAGTGATGGAGTATTGTAGTCCCATAGGGATTCCCATACCACATAAGATTGAGGCATAACGCTTGTCAAATCGCCATTCTTCTTTTTCCATACGAAGAACCTCGTATTTTTTTTTCATAAAGAGAAAGCAGAGAATACCTGATATAAGCTGAGAGATCACAGTTGCATAAGCGGCACCTGTCACACCACTGTGAAAATAGTAGATAAATATAATATCTAGTACAATGTTGATAAAGGAAGACAGGGCAAGGAATAATACAGGTGTCTTGCTGTCTCCAAGGGAGCGGATAATTCCTGACAGCATATTGTATAAAAATGTTGTGGGAATTCCAGCAAAAATAATAAAAATATATGCATAAGCATCTTGAAAAATATCTTCTGGTGTTCGCATTAGTACCAGAATAAAACGGCATAAAAGCATGGTGGACAAGGTGATTACAATAGAAAATATAACGCATAGCCATCCTGAATTTGCCACAAAGCGGCGCAGGGTGGTGTATTTTTTTGCGCCAAATTGCTGGGCAACGGGGATGGCAAATCCATTGCATAGCCCCATACAAAAGCCAATCACAAAGAAATTGACAGATCCCATGCTTCCCACAGCGGCAAGAGCTTCCGATCCAAGGAATTTTCCCACAATAAT
>CAMUFS010000291.1 GCA_947088195.1 uncultured Clostridia bacterium | reverse complement strand
CCTCTGGAAAGCTTGACAGGTATTGTGAAGAGCGTGGAGGATTATGGAAGTGAGTGGACGGTGACAGTGGAGATAGAGGAATCCGGGAAATAATCGCCACTTGACATAAAATTGCAAATAGTGATATGATAAGGCAAACAATATATTTCTTTGGAATGTATTGTTTGCCTGATGTGTTTTGAAAATGGCGTGAGCAGAGCGATTTACATAGCCATCCGCATCGGAGGATAGAAAGAGGAGGCAGAGAGATGAAGTGTGCAAAGTGTGGCGCAGAGATTCAGGAGGATACCATATTTTGTCCAGAATGTGGAAGCTATATAGAGCTGAAAAGGACAGAGGAGAGAGAAACAAACAGAGAGAACAGAGAGCTTGAAGGTGAGGAATCAAACAAGATAGGGAAGATAGATGCGGAAATTGCTGATTCAGGGTATGCGACAAACACAGAGACAGCAGCGCAGAATTTTGATAATACAGGATATGAACAGACGTCTTCACAGCCGGGAGTAAATGGTAGTCAGTATTTTGACTGGCAGGCAAATCAAACAGCTAATTATCCGTCTGGGGGAAAGCCGAAAAAGAGCAAGGCGCCATACATAGTGATGGGTATTATCGGTACAGCGATAACAGTGACATTGATTTATCTAGTAATTACCTTGACGGGAGTAGATAAAGCAAAATCCTATGTGGAGAAGGCACTTCACAATACTTTTGAGGAATTGGCAGAGGATGAGCGCGCTGATATTTTGGAAGAGATTTTGGCGGGAGATCAAGTTTCCCAGCAGATGTCAGTCACTTTGTCAGAGCTCACTATGGCAGAGCAGGGAATGGCGTCAGATTTATTGAAGGATTATGCGCCGATAAAATTTTCCCTAAGTGTGGATGCAAATAAAATCGCGGCGGAGGCGATGCTGGCATTTACCGGTATGGCAGGTGATATGAAGCCAGCTAGGTTGGAAATATTTGTGGACAGTGCTGGAGCTATATTGGGCTTTCCGGGAATCTATGATAGTTATTTGGGAATAAGTCCTGATGATATAGAGAATTTGACTGGAATGGAGATTAACCCGGAGGCAGTCTCTGAGGTAGATAGGCGTCAGGAAGCGTTGGAAGCTTTTGTTGAGACATTAAAGGAATGGTATTCTGAGCTATATAAAGATGTAAGCTGCGAGAAAACGGAGACTGTTAAGCTAGATACGGGAAGTAGCATAGTGGAAGCAGATGAGTATATGCTGTCTTTATCGGAAAGAGAATATGCGAAGCATATGAAAAATCTGCCAAAGTTAATAGAGGAAAATAAAGTATTTATGAGCTGGTATGCCTCTGTGACTTCTGATAGTGAGGCAGATTATTTTATTGAAGGACTGGAAAATATTGTGGAAGAGTCCATGGTAGATTCATGGGTCAGCAAAGTGATTCTCTGTTATGTGCGCATTAGTGAGGATCGGGCGGTGGAGCTTCGGATTCCTCTTGATGACGGAAAAAAACAGGAGGGAGAGCTGGTAGTTTCTTTTTTTGGCAAAGAGAAGCTTGGGGATGATCTGAGGATAGATCTTCAGATGAGTGTGGATGGAGAAAGTGCCTCTGCACAGTATTATGCGGTAAAAGACGGAGATAAAAATAGTATTCACCTGTCAGCCGACTTTAACAAAACATTATCCATAGAGATGTCTCTGGATGGTGAATATCATGTCACAGATTCTGAATATTCCTATGATATGAAAGAATTTGATATCATTGTGGCAACTAAGAATTATCTGGGAGAAAGTACCAGTGTGAAGCTTGGGTTGAATGGAAGCTATATTGTGACAAAGGCAGAGGAATTTACAGTGCCAGATTATGCAGATACGATTCATATTGCAGAAATGGATTCGCAGGAATTGTGGGAGCTGATACTTACAATACTGGACAATGCATTGGAAAGAGGGTATGTTCCAAGTGCATATACAGAGGAATTATCTCGTGTTGTTGCCCAGCTTAAGGGGCAGACAATACCGTCAAATGGCATTGGAGATAATGGAGGTGGAAATCTGGATGGCTCAGAGTACCTGACTTATGAGGAATTTGTTTCCATGGTAAAAGAACTATATGGAGATATTTATTCTGATGAGGCATTAAGGGAGCTTTATAATAGTATTTATGGCGATGTAGAGAATAGCATGGGCAACGAAACATCACATACACTGTTCTGTGAGGATGGAGATCTGATTCTGGAGATTATGCAAGTAGAAGGCTTTATAAAGGATCAGGAATATTCCAATGATTATGAGCTTGTCTATATAAAAAATATTGGAGATACTGATCAGATCTTGCTTGACTATCAGATTACTACAGAGAAGATGGAAGAGAGTATGCAGGATTCATTGGAGTTTCAGAGAGAGTATTATACGGAATCTGGTTTTACAGATATTTCTATCAGTGAGATTCAGCATGGTATGATAGGAGGTTTTCAGGCAGCATGGATTGAATATCATGTATCAGACACAGAGGGAAATAAAGCGAGTGGCTTTGATGTTTATATACAGATAGATGAAGAACATGGCTGTATCTTGGATATGTACAGTTTATTTGGAACAGAGGAGGTTTCTTCGGATTTATTAATGAAATGTTTTGAGATATATTTGATAGAACAATAAAAGGCTGCTGTACGGCAAGAAAAGAGAGATATTTCTTTTTGTATTCAAAGTATTAGTATAAGTCTAAACTGGACATTCAAGGTAAATGGAAATCCATTGAACGGCGGTTTGCCATTTTGAAAAAGCGCATTGAGTAATCAGATATTTATTTCGAGTACAGGAGAAAGAAACCATTGACTGAAGTCGAGCAGATACGAAAGAGTGTTTACAGTATCTTGTGCTAGGAGCAGCAAAAGCAACCTTGCAGAGCGCAGGATATGAAACACGGAAAAACAAGGCGGTGGGATAGTTAATATCTACTATCCTCACCGCCCTGTTTTAATTTTTGTCTGACCGATAAACTGGGATTTGCTTACTATAGACTCTTAGCAAGAAGCCAAAAACAAGGACTCGCCTTGGGTTTCATCTCACTATCAACATTACAAGGATCTTCAAAACAATCTTTTATCTTATTTGTAAAACCGAATCTATGGTACATTCTAATAGTATGCTCTTCTGTCTCATCAACGCCGATTGTTACAATTTGAATGCCTTTATTTTTGATATATTTCAAAACCTCTTTTAATAAAAAACTTCCGTGGCCTTTTCCACGATATTCGCTTTTAATTCGAAATGCACATAAGTACGCTCTGTTTTTTCCATCTGCAAAATCGTTATCACCCAATTTCCAAAAAATATATAATTCACCAATAATTTGACCATTATCGTTTAGTGTCCAAAACTCGGCATTTCCAGATGATATATTTTGCGCAAAAAACAATGTAGTTGGCGATACGGAATCCATATTTTTATATCCCCATAAACTTAACATTTCTTGCTCTGTTGCTTTTCTGATTTTCATTTTATTTACCCCACAAATCCCAATTTGTTAGTTTATCGGTTCAAAGTATAACATATCCTCTCACCAAAAGCAATCATCAAGCGGAACGGGCTGAAATAAATTCAGTATCCGCAGGATATAATAAATAAAATCATAGGAGGTTATCGGGAATGAAAAAGGCATATCCGGTTATTTTATCACAAGGAGAAAAGTTTATTGTGGCATATGTGCCAGATTTTGAAATCAATACACAGGGTACAGATATTGCGGATGCAATCGAAATGGCAAGGGACGCAATAGGGGTTGTTGGCATTGATATGGAAGATGATGAAGAAATTCTACCAGAGCCGACAACAATTTCAAAGGTAAAGACAGAATCAGCGACGGATATTGTAACACTTGTTGATGTTGACTTTGGGGAGTATCGCAGAAAAAATGATATGAGAGCGGTCAAGAAAAACTGTACGATACCATTATGGTTGAATTTTGAAGTTGAAAAGGCGGGGATAAATTTTTC
>CAMUFS010000290.1 GCA_947088195.1 uncultured Clostridia bacterium | reverse complement strand
CACGAGCTTAGCATCCGCTACGTTTTTCACTAAGCGGGAGCGCGGTGACGGAGGACCACAGGCAGTTCTCTTAGCGGACCCTTCTCAACCATGACGCCATAAGTCCCCACCCACCGCTTTTATCTTTATCATTCAAAAGCAATGGAAGGGGAACTTTAATCAACTCAAAAATATCAATCTATTTTTCACTTACTCTATTACAAATTCCTTCTCATAATATATGCCATCACATAAAAATTCCAACTTATATCTGCCACTAGGGAAAGCTATATTATATTGAACATCAAAATACTCTGGCCCATCCCAAGTTCCTCCGCGTGTCACTATAGCAGGAGTCTTTTCAAACACCTGATTATCCAAAGGATAAATTATCATATCATCTTGATCTACATTCAAAATATCAAAAGCACCTGTCATCTTTACAAGAAGCCTATGACACCCTGCGCTATTTTGGGAATATGTAATACTTTCAATATCTACTTCCTTTTCTGGCTTTGAATCAGGTGAATCCGGCTCTTGTATTTCATCAGGAATCCGTATTGACTCTACAAAATCTGCGCGGTTTCCACTTATATCCTCTGGAACAAGATAAAAGAAGGAATCATTTGGATTTATTGTAATTGTAAATTTATTCCATCCACCTGACAAATTATGTGTCTGACCATTCTTTTCCACCTCATCTGCAGTTGGCTTATCTGCACTATCTGATGTTATGTAATAGAATACGCCTCCCTCATTAGAGCGGAACTTCAATTCCACTTCCTTCTCTGAAAGTTTTACTGCGGACCCCTCATTGATCAGAGGACAATCAAAGTCTGTATAAAACGTTTTCTCTAATTTACTGCCATCTGACAATGTTACATATATGGTGTAACCAGTCTTGCTGTTCATAAACCAATTATTTTGCATAGGAATATAATAAGTTATATTATCTTCTGTCTCGATTCCTCCAATACGCACTTCACCCTTGGCACATTGTACATCAATATTATCCAATGTCAATGTCTCCTCTGTTGCCTTATTAAACACCAGCTTCATCTTACTGTTGGAAATAGCACTTGCATCTACAATCTCAAGCTCTCCCACATTCTCAGAACCGCCGCTTGGCTGTGCTGAAATCTGTGCCGATCCGCGAAGCGCTGCCGTATCTCCCTCTTCCTTAGCCGTTGCCAAATAGATTGTATACGCCTGATTTTCTTTTAGATCCTTTATCGTAATATTATGTAAACCTTCCTGATCCATGCGCATGGACTCACCATATTTCTGTACATCCTGTCCTGTCTGTGGTACTTGATCCACTATCGCCTGTCTAGCCATTGATCTGGATGCATTAACGGGAACTGCCATATAATAAAGGATTCCCGCATCATCAGAAATAAAGGAAATCTCTGCTGTATTCTTGTCCGCTCTCTTTGTTTTAATCTCCCTGATCTCAGGAGCTGACAAACTTGTCACAAAAGTTTTCTCTATCTTTTTCCCATTGGACAATGTGATCTCCATATTATAAGTATTATCACTAAAATGTGCTGTTGTAATATGGTAAACTTTATTCTTCTGGCTTCCTTCCTCTGTCTCCACGGTTAGGATAGTCATATCTTTTCCTGCCGGACAGCTAATATAAAAATTAGATTTATCCAACTTTGTAGCTTTCGACAATACCACATCTACCTTTCCACTTCCGGGAACTGTAATTTCCTGAATTTTTACATCTGATACAACACTATCTCCCGGTGATTCCCAATCATCATCTGGCTCTTCACTCGGTATGCTTGGTCTATTAGGTCTGCTTGACTCAGAGCTAGAACTAGAAGAGTAGCTCGCACGTGCCTCCTCCTTCTTCTTCTCCTGCATCTGCTGCACCTGAGCTTTTACTGTCGGCGAAAGATCTGCCTGCTTTGTTCCCTCTGAATTATATGCCTTGGTCGGAATTGGAACTTTATCTCCCACTGCTGCCCCCGTCGTAGGATCAAACGTATATACATTAATTACATCTTCTTTTAATAAGATGGTTCCGGTCTGCATTGCTCCATTTTCATCCAAGGCATAAATTTTCCCATCTACATCTATGACCCCAGTCTGCATACTTCCAGAATTATCCATAAAATACCAATTATCTCCAGATTTTGTCCAGCCTGTCGCCATCTCTCCTGTCGCATTATTTAAATAATACCAGTTTTCTCCATCCTGAACCCAGCCTTCCTTCATATCTCCATTCACTGGATCTAGATAGTACCACTTTCCGCCACTCTCAAGCCATCCTGACTGCATCACACCAGCTTCATTAAAATAATACCACTTTCCATTCACAAGCTTCCATGTACTTGCAGCGTTCTGTCCATTCTCCTCCTTATAGTTCCACGCTCCATTTGATTGCTCCCAATCTGCCAAAGCAGAGCTGTTTGCCATCATAATCATAACCGCAGCAGCAGCTATACTAAGTGTTACTTTTCTTCTCATTCTTAGAATCTCTCCCTTAAAATATTGTAGTATGTACCATTATAGCATACTTTTTCCATTTCCAAAATCCTATTTTTGATTTACTACTAAATGATGTTTTTTGATTTATTTTAACATGTATTTAATTAACTTAAAATTTTAGTATACAATATATAGAATTCCTTTTAAGGATAAAAAATTTACCAATATACTATTTTTCTGTAACCACTTAGAAACAAAACTATAAACTGGTATTATTGAATAACAAAACAGCTAAAATCCCATTGAATATTATCAAAACCACAGAAATTCCTACAGCAGCTAAGTACTGTTGACGGTCAATCGCACCTGATAATAGTTCATTAGCACTCAATAAAAATGTAGGCACATACTTTTGCAGCACAGGTAAAAGGCTTAGTAGATACGAAGCAACCACCTCCCCACCCACCAAAAGTATAACAGAGGATGCCGATTTTAAAACAACAGATGCAAACAAAACAATAGAAATTAACCACAGTCCCACCAAGTAATATCCAAATGCAGCAAAAAATAAACTCTGTGCAATGCCATTATCCCAAAAATATGCATTATAACCATAAGTAATTCCAAATGTAATAAAATATCCCCCTGTCCACACCACCAACATTATCAATAATTTGGCAGCCAATATTTTCCAGCGCTTCAGTCCTTTTGTAATCACGTTGATAAGTGTCCCTTTCTGGTACTCCAGTGTCAAAATGCCACTGAACATAACAATAAACACAAGCAATAATATGGGCATATTTTTAAAAAATTGCTCCCATGAGGTCAATGCATCGACTTCCACTCCTGTAATCATCATACTATTTTCTGCAAACTGTTCTGACATTATTTCAAGCAGCCACGGCAACAGTTTGGCAGTAGCTGGATTCATAATTCCAAATAGACAAAATAAAATCCCAAATATAATAAATCTGCCACCTCGTACTTGCTCTAAAAGCTCTTTCTTTGTAAAGGCCACTAATTGTTTCATTTTCCAACCACCTCCAAAAACAAATCCTCAAGTGTTGGTTCTAATCGCTCCAAGCGCAAAATAGAAATCTGATTTTGTGACAGACATTCCATTATTTCCAACATATCATGCTCTGTTTTTTCTGGAAAAAACAGTTTTGTTCTACCTATTTTCTCACCACCCAAATAGATCCCACAAAATGTATCAGCATCTTGTTCTGTCAAAAATTCGATTTCTATACTATTGCCCTTTCTCACACGCTTCATCTCCTCCAGTGTTCCACAAAAAGCAGTTTTTCCCTCGTGCAGAAATGCAATATGGTCACAAATACGTTCCACATCAGACAAAATATGAGTGGAAAATACGACAGTTGTGTGCTCTTTTACAGAGGAGAGTATATCCAGAAGCTCTCTTCTTCCCATAGGGTCAAGTGCCGAGGTGGGTTCATCACAAATCAACAGCTTTGGACTATTTAAAAGTGCCTGAGCGATGCCAAGTCTTTGCTTCATACCACGAGAAAACCCCTTAATACGCTTGTTCTCTGTTTCAA
>CAMUFS010000289.1 GCA_947088195.1 uncultured Clostridia bacterium | reverse complement strand
GGTTTGTCTCTTGGTTTCGGCTGCCTGCTTCTTTACCGTACATGAGCAACAGGTCCCCCCCCCCCCCAGAGAACTGCCTATGGTCCTCTGTCACCCCGCTCCCGCTTAGTTCAAAACGTAACGGACGCTAAGCTCGTGAGGGACCTCGTTAAACGCCGACGTTTTTCAATAGGTTCCATAGGACCATAGGCAGTTCTCTGGGCTACTTTCTTGGCTGTGCTAGAATGTGATTCTTCCATTTTTTATTTAAAAACAGCAAAACAATAATTGACAGAGAAATAGATACTATTTCTAAATATCAAAAAAATCTTTCCGCCTGCTTACGTTTATAATAAAATACATATTGCTGATATATACCAGCATATTTTCCTGTCATCCATTCTGGCATTTTTCCATAATAATCCTCATCTATAATCTTCTGTACCCAAGTATCCACCGGACATGCTCCAAGATGGTGTAATCCAAATAGGCAGATGCAGCTTGCCACCTTTTTCCCCACACCTTTTAGTTCCAACAAAAGTCGCATAGCTTCTTCTTGATCTACTTTTTTCAGCTCTTCCAGAAAATCTGGTTTTTCCTCCAGATATTTACAGACTCTATAAATATATTCCGCCCTATAGCCAAGTTTTAAATCTTCAAGATTTTCTCTTCCTCCATGACAAATACATCCCCAACTAGGAATTGTGCAAAATTCTGTTTCTGAAAATATCTCTGCCTTGTAATCAAAATCTCTACTATTTGATACAGCTTCTCGCTGTATTTGATACTTGCTACACAATGCTTCTATATTCTTTTTGATTCTTGGTATATTATTATTCTGAGATATTAGAAAGGAAAGTATTACCTCCCACAGTTCTTGTTTTAAAATCCGTATTCCACCTGCGTATGCTGCTGCCTGCCTAAGAAAGCTATCCTTAGAATCAATAGCACAAATCAACGCTTCATAATCTGTATCAAGATCAAAATATTCTCTCCATATTTCATTAAATTCCTTTTCATCACAGGAAAAAGTAAATTGCTCTTTCTCCTGTATTACCTCAACCCTTTTGTTGGCCATAGGGATTTTATATGCATAATCTCCTATTTTCTGCCAACGAAAGCATTGGCCAGATTCTGCTATTTGATTCAAATCACAGTTTTTAAGCTTTGTTATGTACATCGTTTACTTCCTCTTTGTCTATTTTCTATTATTTTTCATTATGGTATGCTCCGCCAATCGCTCTGCTGTGCTAAATTGTAGTTTTGCCGCATATTGCCGAAGAAATTTTACACAGTCATGCAGTCTGGGATCTTTTATAGTCTGTTTGCGCCAAATTAGAAAGTCAAGATTTACCACGGTGGACAGCGGACAGCTTCGAATACACATGCCATAGGTATCAATCATATCCAGCGGGATCGGTGACACCCACATATAGGTATCTGGCATACGTTGCAATAAATCAATCTGACTTCCCCGATCGTACACATAGATTCGACGCGGCGGCATACCACTAAGCAGTGGATTGATGCGTGCCATACTCAGTGCAAGTCCCTGTTGATCTCCATGAACAATCTCGGTATATTGGTACAAATCATTCTCTTGAATCACAGCAAGAGAGGCAAGTGGATGATCGGAGCGCAAAATAAGCATCATGGTAAAATCCATTAAAAGCTCACAATCCATTCCTTTCTCTTTTAGTTGTTGCCGATAATAATTCTCATAAAAAGAAGGAAAACGGATAATGCCAAGCTCACTCTCCCCGCAAAATACTTGTTCGATTGCTTCATCTGTATTTGTTTCATGAAGACGAAGTAATAATTTTTGTTGTCGATCAAAGGTTTGATTGATCCAATCTGACACGGCACGCACACAATAAGAGGCACGGCATACAGAAATTCCCATAGAATATGCCTTTTCTGGTGCTTTTCCTATATGCTCCAGTTTTTCTATCTGTATTAGAATATCACTCGCACAAGCCACAAAGCGCTCTCCCTGCAATGTCAGCTTTACACCGGAGGAAGTGCGCTCAAAAATCGTTATTCCAAGTTCTGCCTCTACCTCCCGAACCATACTACTCAAATTTGGCTGTGCGCGAAATAACACACGAGAAGCTCTAGTAATGGACCCCTCTCTGGCAATCGTAAGTATGTCTTTTATCTGTTGCAATGTCACAATAAAACTATCACCTTTCTAAGCCATATATTTTTTTATATACCATACCAACAATTATATATTATCCCCCACCTTCCTTCAAGTGCTATATTAGTAATCAAAGGTAATACGTAATCTTAAATAAAAATAATAGTAAGGAGGATTTTTTATGTCTGTTTCTGTTGCCGTGCTTGGCGGAGGTAATGGCGGTCATGCTGCTGCCGCAGATTTCACTCATCGCGGATTTGAAGTTCATTTATATGAGGACGCGCGCTTTGCGCCTAATATGCAGAAGGTTTTTGACACACACAAAATCACCATGGCTGGTGCAGCCGGAAATGCAGAGGTCACTGTAGCTATGGTGACATCGGATCTGGCACAGGCCGTGGAAGGTGTGACATATATTTTTGTTGCTGTACCTGCTTTTGCACATGATGTCTATGCAGAAAAACTGGCAGAGCTCGCACAGCCGGGACAAATTATCACCGTGCTGCCGGGCGCATTTGACAGCTTGCTTTTCTGGAAAAAATTAAAGGAAAAAGGCGTGAAAGACATTGTGGTTGCGGAAACAAATACTCTGCCCTATGCGACTCGGCTCCGTGCACCCGGCGACACCCTTATTATGAGTCTGTTTAATCCTTTAAAGATCGGTGTGATGCCTGCCTGCAAAACAAAAGAAACTGTAGAACGGCTTAGACAATTCTATCCTCAACTTGAAGCTGTGGAAAGTGTGATAGCTTGTGGTTTATCTGGATTAAATCCCATTATCCATGTACCCGGCTGCGTACTCAATGCTGGCCATATTGAGCAGGCAAAAGGTGAATTTTATTTCTATACTGAGGGCTTTTCTAGCTGCGTGGCAAGAACCACCGAGGCAGTCGATCGGGAACGCATTGCTCTACTCAATCATTTTGGTTATCAGAGTGATATTGTTGCACATGGTGTTGGCGGCGCTGTCACCACAGACGATATTGGGGAAGCAATAGCTGGTGATCCCAATTTTGCCAAGATCAAAGGCCCTGCAGATCTAAAAAATCGTTATTTTTCCGAAGATATTCCTTATGGTATTGCACCTTGGGCAAAGCTTGGACACGCCATGGGTGTGGCGACCCCACTGATGGACAGCTTAGTCTATCTGGGAAGCGCACTCTTGGACTTTGACTGCTGGGAGAAAGGTCATTCTCTTGAAGATCTGGGGATTGCAGGGATGAAAGTTGAAGAGTTAAAGAATTACCTACAAAATGGTTAAAAATTATTAATACATATTATATTACAAAATAATATCCATCATTTTAGAAAGGAACGTAATATCATGTCATTTCATTCCATTAAGCCTGCTGAGTTGGGCGAAAATCTATTTCAATTAATTGGAAAAGACTGGTTTTTAATGTCTGCGGAAAAAGAAGGTCGTGTCAATCCTATGACGGTCGCTTGGGCTACTATGGGTATTCTGTGGCAAAAGCCTGTTGTTATGTGCGCTGTGCGCCCTGAGCGTTTCACCCGCGAATTTTTGGATGCTTCCAATGTATTCAGTTTAACTGTTTTTGACAAAAGTTGGAAGAAAATGCTTGGCTACTGTGGCACCATATCTGGCCGTGATGAGGACAAAGTCGCAAAGTCCGGGTTGACTGTAACCCACCAAGATGGTGTTCCTTACTTTGAAGAAAGTCGTATGGCTTTTCTGTGTCGCAAGATGTGCGTCACCCCTCTATCAGAGCAAGATTTTCTTGGAGACAAAACCTTCACTGACAAATGGTATGGCGGTGAAAACCACGCGGATGGCACTGGCGGCGGATATCATCTGTTATATATCGCTGAGATAACAGATGTTTTGATTAAAGATTAAATAATAATAGGAGAATCATGTTCGAGACAGGTCCACCCAGAGAATTGTCTATTGTACTCC
>CAMUFS010000288.1 GCA_947088195.1 uncultured Clostridia bacterium | reverse complement strand
CATATTTAGATAATGTAAAGAGTCAGACGAACGCAAACGCTGCCTCTGATATAGCAAAGAGAGACTATGCCAATGCCACGGATGAAGAGCTCTATGATGCCTGTAAGGAATTTGAGGCATATTTTATCGAGCAGGTTTTCAAGGCGATGGAGGCGACTGTGCCAAAGGAGGAGAACAGCTCCTCATCAGCCTTCAGTATGTTTGAAGGCACCTTGTATCAAGAGTATGCAAAGCAGGCGGCAGATAGCGGCCAGCTTGGTCTGGCACAGCAGCTCTTTGAGCAGATGAAGAGAAATTATGATATATAAGCTCTAATAGCAATACAGTTTGACCAGCCGTGATCGGTATGATTTCGGCTGGGAGAACTTTTTCTTTTTTTCGTCTTATCTTACATGCACGGTCGTGCAATATCACATGCAGAAAGGAAATCCCTATGGCAGTAGTAGAAGGTTGTGTGGAGAAAATTGTATTTCGAAATGAAGATAATGGCTACACGGTGCTGACACTTGTGGAGGATGGGGAGGAAATTACCTGTGTGGGAACCTTCCAATATATCGGTGAGGGGGAGAGTGTTGAGGCGGAAGGGGATTACATAGCACATCCAACCTACGGAGAACAATTTAGGGTAAACCGCTATGAGATCAAAGCGCCAGAGGATACTGTGGCGATCGAGCGATATTTGGCTTCTGGGGCAGTCAAGGGAATTGGTGCAGTTATGGCGGCACGAATTGTCAAGCGGTTTAAGAAAGATACATTTCGCATTATTGAGGAAGAACCAGAGCGGTTGACGGAGGTAAAGGGAATCAGCCAAAAAAAGGCGATGGAGATTGCAGATCAACTGCAAGAGAAGAAAGACATGCGTGCTGCCATGATTTTTTTACAACAATATGGCATTACGTCAAGCCTTGCTGTTAAGATCTACAATCAATATGGTCCAGAGCTTTATATGGTTCTAAAAAACAATCCCTATCGTCTGGCAGATGATATATCTGGAGTGGGTTTTCGAATAGCGGACGATATAGCGATGCGTGCCGGCATCCATGCAGATTCTGATTTCCGTATAAGAAGTGGTATTCTCTATAGTTTGATGCGGGCGGCCTCCGCCGGGCATGTTTATCTGCCGATGGATGAGCTAACAGCATATACAGGCAGATTGCTGCAAGTAGAGCTGGATTCCATTGAAAAACATGTGATGGATTTGGCGATGGATAAGAAGGTTGTGATAAAAGCACAGGAGGACCGCAGGTTTATCTACACAACAGCATATTATTATATGGAGCTAAATTCTGCAAGACTTTTGCACGATCTGAATATTGAGGCGGATATAGCAGAGCAGGAGATAGAGAAAAAGCTTTCTGTGATAGAGAAGGATTCGGAGATTGAGCTTGACGAATTGCAAAGACGTGCTGTGATTGAGGCAGTAAAGCATGGGTTGACCGTTATCACGGGTGGGCCGGGAACGGGAAAAACAACAACGATTAACGCCATTATAAAATATTTTGAAGATGCCTATCTGGAGGTGCTTTTGGCGGCTCCCACGTGAAGAGCGGCAAAACGAATGACGGAGGCGACAGGATGTGAGGCAAAAACCATCCATCGGCTTTTGGAGCTTAATGGGGGAAGCAGTGAGGCGACAGGAAATGCGGTTTTTGAGAGAAATGAGCAGAATCCATTGGAGGCAGATGTTATCATTATTGATGAGATGTCCATGGTGGATATTAACTTAATGCACGCTTTGCTGAAGGCAATTAATATTGGTACAAGGCTGATACTGGTGGGAGATGTCAATCAGCTTCCCTCTGTGGGGCCGGGCAATGTCCTCAAGGATATTATTCGCTCAGAAAATTTCCCTGTGGTCTGCCTCACCAAGATATTCCGTCAGGCGACACAGAGTGATATTGTGGTAAATGCCCACAAGATTAACCGAGGGGAACGAGTGATACTTGATAATCACAGCAAGGATTTTTTGTTCTTAAGGCGCGATGATGTCAATGTTATTATCAGTGTGATCATTACCTTAATTCAGAAAAAGCTTCCTAGCTATGTAAATGCCAGAGAGATGGACATTCAAGTGCTTACCCCAATGCGCAAGGGACAGCTTGGCGTGGAGCGGCTTAATGTTATCCTGCAACAGTACCTAAATCCCCCGGCTAAGAACAAGCGCGAAAAAGAGTTTGCCGGCGGGCTGTTCCGCGAGGGTGATAAGGTGATGCAGATTAAAAATAATTACCAGCTAGAGTGGGAGCTTCGATCCAGCCACGGAATTGCCGTGGAGCGTGGCGCTGGGATTTTCAATGGAGATATGGGTGTGATACGAACCATCAATGAATTTTCGGAGCTGGTGACAGTGGAATTTGATGAGGGAAGGTTTGTGGAATACTCTTATAAGCAGCTTGAGGAGCTGGAGCTTGCCTATGCCATCACCATTCATAAATCACAGGGAAGTGAATATCCTGCTGTGATTTTGCCCTTGCTTACAGGGCCGCAGCTGTTGATGAACCGAAATCTTCTCTACACGGCAGTGACAAGAGCGAAGAAATGTGTTTGTTTGGTGGGAAGCACAGATACATTTTATGAAATGGTTGAAAATCAGAGAGAACAGAAAAGATATTCTGGACTTTGTGATAGAATACAGGAGATAGAACAAGAGCAGTAAAGGAGGAGCTGTCATCCAGTCAAGAATATTAGAGGAAATCATATCACTTTTATATCCTGTCCGCTGCCCAGTGTGTGATGATATTGTTATGCCAAAGGGAGAACTGGTATGTGAGCATTGTCGATGTAAGCTTCCTTATATCAAAGAGCCAGTCTGTAAATCCTGTGGCAAGGAAATACGGCGCAGAGAGCAAGAGTATTGCTTTGATTGCATGAAGGTATCACATCATTATACGGAGGGCAGAGCGCTGTTTGCCTATAATGAGGTAATGCAGCGATCCGTCAGTGCATTTAAGTATAAAAATAGACAGGAGTATGCAAGGCTGTATGGCAGAGAATTAGCAAAAGTTTTTTGCAGACAGATAAAGCGGTGGGATGCTGAGGTGCTTATCCCTGTCCCAGTTCATAAAAGCCGCTATCGGAAGAGAGGCTATAATCAAGCAGAACTACTAGCTTATAGTATAACAGAATATATTGATCTTCCGGTGGACAGCAAGCTGCTTGTCAGAACAAAAAAGACAACTGCGCAGAAGTCACTTAGTACGAAAGAACGTGTAAAAAATTTACAAGATGCTTTTCAGGTAACAAAAAGTGTGGTACAATATAAGAAAATTATATTAGTGGATGATATCTATACAACTGGTAGTACAGCAGATGCCTGTGCAGGGGCGTTAAAAGAAGGCGGGGCAGAGCAGGTCTATCTGTTGTGTCTGTGTATTGGGAGTGGCTTTTGAGAAGGAGGGTATTATGGCGTTAAATATTATAAATTGTAAAAGGTGCGGAAGAATTTTTCAGCAGATTACATCGAGAAGAATCTGTCCAGATTGCGAGAGAGCACTAGAAGATAAGTTTTTGGAGGTCAGGGATTATATCAGGGAAAATCCAGATGTGAGCATTATGGAAGTTTCACGCGAGAAGGAAGTGTCTGTGGAGCAGATTAAGCAGTGGGTGCGTGAGGAGAGATTATTGTTCACAAACGCAGAGGGTTCTGGGATTGAATGTGTATTGTGTGGGGTTCCCATCACCACAGGCAAGTATTGTGCTAGATGTAAAGAGCAGATGGCACATAACCTTGGAAATGCCTATGAGAAACCAAAGGTAGTGCTGCAGCCCCAGCAGCAAAATTCATCAAAAGGGAAGATGAGATTTATAAACAACGACAAACATTAAAGAACAGACAGAACAGATAGGACGACAGTAATATAGAATTACATATTGAGCAGAGAAGCAAGTCTTCTCTGCTTGATTTTTTTGTACATGAATAGTTGGTGTTAGTATATAAGTGTGGACAAGAAAAGTTGAACAACCTATAATGTTAAATGAAAAAGCAAAGGAGATGTTCCACATGGCTAAGAATCAAAAATCTTACACCCCGGAATTCAAACAGCAGAT
>CAMUFS010000287.1 GCA_947088195.1 uncultured Clostridia bacterium | reverse complement strand
AAGACTTAAGAGCTGTTCTTGCATCTTAGCCTGTTCTGTCAGTTTGGCTTGCTGACGGATGCCATCCAGAGAGTTTAGTAACGTGTAGTAAATTATAAACGCACATAATAACAGAAGAACCCGTGAGAAAAGAAAGCTGAGGGAGCTGGCTTTTTCTGCTGTAAAATTGCTGGTGAAGATCAGCACAATAGTTGTGGTAAAGGCAGGCACCATCCATGCTGTTCTCCAGAATTTTGGCGCGTCCACATTGAATGCTTTTTCTCTGGCATTGGACAGGAGACGAAGCATAAAGGGGGCTGTCAGCACCAACACTACAAGATTCAGCACGATGCTGGTCCAAGCGGCAAAATCCATGTCAGGACGATAAAAAAACTGGGTTTCCAAAAAAGCTGCTATGCCCCGCTGGATCATAGTATAGTCTGTGACAAACAGATACAAAAATAATACCTTAAAATGATTATCACGGACAGAGATAAAGTAGATAACCATATAAATTAGAGCAAAGCCATAAAACGCGCTTTGACCAGAAGCACCATGGGAAATGATATACCCATACAGTAAGGATTGTGCAGTTTGCAGCAGACAAACCGGCAACAGCACTTTCCAGAGGGAAACTCGCAGATGATCTCGAAATGGATAGTAGGCCATCAGGTGGGAAGGAACCGACAGAACAAAGAGATTCACTGCGGCAGACCAGAAAGCACTTATGTTCATTGTGTCCACCTGCCTTCCCGAGAACAGGTGAATTTCCATTCCGCGTATGCCTTTTGTATCTCCTGCCTCCGATTACGGCTAAAAAGGAGCTGTTCTCCATTTCGCAGCAACAGAGTGTCATCCTCTATCCGCTGTACATAGCTAAAATTCACCACCAATCCTCGGCCACAGATATAGAATCGGCCGCTGTGAGGAAGCTTTTCGGTGAAATCATGGAAGGAGATGCGAGTGTGATATACCTCTGAATCGGTATGTATAGACATAGTATGGTTAAAATATTGGCCATAGAGAATTTTATCCAGATCCACATCTATGGGTATGGAATGTCCCCGCCCAGACGGCTCCTGGAGAGAGATCGAGGACGGCTTGATTAGATATTCCCGCAGTCGTCCCATGCACCGAGCAACCTTCTCTGGATTCAGGGGCTTGACCAGATAATCCGTCGCGCCAACAGCGAAGCCATCGACAGCGTAATCTCGTTCTCTAGTAGTGAAGATAATGGGCAGGTGTGGTTCTGATTTTCGAATATTCTTTGCTGTCTCAATACCAGTCATCCCACCCAGTAGGACATCTAGGAAAAGTCCATTACAGGATTTTGGGCGATAACATTCCAGAAATTTCTCGCCATTAGTATAGAAGGAAAGATCCACACTTTCCCCATGACTGGCACAATCTTGATATATCAATTCTGCTAGTTTGTCACAATCAGCAGCCAAATCTTCCACAATAATCAAATGCAAAAAAATCACCTCCCGCGCCATCAGGGCACAATATTATAAGAGCATAAGTTTAAAATTCATAAATTCGAGTCGTACCAAGTGCAATTCGAGTCGTTGCTATTGAATTTCTATCACAAAACCGTAAAATAAAAATAAGTATCAGAGATTGGGAGGCGAACAATATGTTGTGCCTCACCTTTTTCGTACTGCTGCCGGTTAATTGGGAAGAAGTGATGTCTGCGCTGAATGCTTGTCATTGCGCAAATGGATATCCATTTTTGAATATATTATTAGTTTAGCATAATTTATATTCTTTTTGCAATGTTAAACTAGGTGCAAAAGTGACAAAAACGTCCTTCTTAACAAGGGTTAAACTGGCATAATATATGATTTAGAATGATGCAAGACAGGAGGTCAATGCAATGAAAACGAAACGAAGACTATTAAGTCTGCTGATGGCGGGTGCAATGTTATTTTCCACCTTGCCAGTAAATGCACTGGCGGCGGGGAAAAATCCAGATTCAGGAGAGTCGTGTAAACATCACCCAGTACATACGGCGGAGTGTGGCTATACACCAGCAATAGAGGATGAGGAAGGAAGGCCATGTACTTACGAGTGTCATGTTTGCCCACTTGAGGAACGGATTGCTGCTTTGCCCGATGAAGCTACAGAGGACAATAGGGAGGATATGGAGGAACAGGCTCAGATCGATATTTCCCATTGTTTGGCGGTGCAAAGGGCGCTGGATGTTGCTGCCCCTTCCGTACCAACAGCGGAAAGGACCATTCGAGAAGATGGATTGGACCTGCGTGACTTAACGTCTATGACAGAAAATCAGGAGGAAGGCTGGAAGTGGGAGCCAGATGTAAGAGTTCTGACCTTGACCAGTTGCCATATCAAGGGTAAGGTTTGGTTTCCACCAGCAGAAAGTGGCAAAGAAGAAAGTAAGATCGTGCTTGTGGGTGATAGTACGATTGAAAGCATAGATTCATCCTACCAAGCTATGATTTCTGAGAACAGTGGACAGATGCAGCTCACGATTACCGGAAGTGGAAGCCTGACCTTTACAGCGCCATCAGGAGGAAATCCTTTCATGGGTCCCTACGCAATCGCTGGCAGTTCTCTTCTTATAGAAGAAGGAGTGACTATTCGTGCAAATGTCTGCCTTTGTATCATCAACCGGGATTTTATCTTACGTGGTGGTTCTGTTATACTGAAGGGCGAGAATGTATTTAATGGTATATATACAAATGCGGGTGACATTATTATTGAGGATGGAATAGTGGATATTGATGCAGGACAGGCCGGATTTTTCCTTCCCGGCCTTCCTCCTACGACGAGGACAAACAATGTCAAAATTTCTGGCGGAACAGTAAAGATTAATGCTCCAATATCAGCTATTCATATCAATCATCAAGAGGATGGGCAAGCGGGAGAAAGGATTCAGATCACTGGGGGCGAAGTCCAGCTTTCCGCAAATAGCCGTGCCTTTCATGGGAAAGAAATCACCGTTGGGGAGGATGCCAAGCTGAGTGTCTCAGTGAACGACCAGCCGGGGCTGGTTGTTTCAGATGGCTATACGGTTAAGCTGGCAGCAGGAACGTATTCTGGCAGTGAAGCCGCAATTCGTGTCACCGCGCCGGGTATGGACTTAGCGGATTTGCTGGAGGAAGGTTATGTATTTTTTGATAAAGACGATCACCCAATTATTTTAACAGAGGGACAGACAGAGCTTGTCGACACAGTTACAGTAAAGAAATGTACCCATACTGGCGATAGCATCTGGGAGTATGAGCCGATTGAAAATACCTATACCCATAAAAAGACCTGTCTTGCCTGCGGTTATATTGAGCCTGCAGAGACTTGTATTTATGATGATGAAGAAGAGTATAAATTCGATGAAAATGGTCACTGGCAAACCTGTACATTCTGCGAAGGTGCATCAACAGTTACAGCACATGTTTTCAAATATCATTTCAAAGAAGATGGTACCTATGAAAAAGTGTGTCAAGATTGTGCTTATGCAGTTGCCATCGGTACATGTACAATGACACAAAATCAGACACTTCTTTATGGCAATACGGCAGGAATACAACTGAAGATAACTACTGATCCAGAGATTGCTTTTACCGACGCAGCATGGTATGAGGTCCAGCCCAATGCAGGAAAGGTGGGAGATGGCACAAGCTATACATTGCCAGCATTGTCTGTGGGAACATATATTTACAAATTTACTTCTCAGGAATCAGAGGATGCAGCTATCACAATCACAGTTGACCCCGCCCCATTGACGACAGATATGGTGACACTGGCTACAGAAAATGTTATTTATAGTGGCATAGCACAGGAACCTGCCGTTACTGTGAAGCAGGGCGAAAATGTGTTGGTAGAAAATACGGATTATACGATTGCTTATTCTAACAATATAGAGACAGGAACCGGCATTGTGACCATTACCGGCAAAGGTAATTACACCAGCACAGTGACAAAGACCTTTGTAATTGCAATGTCCACACCCAATGTCACTGCTCCCACAGCCGGAGCCATTGAGTATGGTCAAACACTAGCGGATAGTACTTTGGCAGGTGGTGGAGCAATCAATCCCAATGGTGGTGAAGTCG
>CAMUFS010000286.1 GCA_947088195.1 uncultured Clostridia bacterium | reverse complement strand
GTGCCAAATTCATTATTAATAATCAAATGAACCCCATATTTTTGTTCCAGATAAAAAAATTTTTCTTTCATATAGCCAACTACAATATAAATCTCAAAAATACCTGCATTATGTAATTGCATAATCTGGCGCTCTATTAATATTTCGCCTCTAACGCGAAACAGTCCTTTCGGTTTTTCATAAGTAAAAGGAGCAAAACGATTTGATTTTCCAGCAGCGAGTATAATGGCATTTTTCATAACAGTTATCTCCCATCTAAATATTCAACAATTTTATCTGCTATATTTTTAGAAGCATGTCCCGATTCCCAAAGGCCAACCTTTGAGAAAAATCTTTCTAGTTTTTCTAAATATTCTTTCTCTTCAAAATTTAAAATATTACTTGTAAGGCTCTTATTGGAATCAGAAAATGGAAAAGGAAGCTTTTTCAAATTAAAATAGGTGCCTCGATCCTGATAATAAGCTTCCATATCTGTTGTATATAGAAAAACTGGCTTTCTACTATTTGCAAAGTCAAAAGAAATGGAGGAATAATCTGTAATCAATACATCACACACTGCCAGCAGCTCATAAATATCTCCATATTCTGAGACATCAATAACCAAAGGCTGTATCCTTTCATCTAATTTCATAAGCTTTCCCATACTTGGATGCAATCGTAACAGCAGCTTCCACTTTCCATGAAATTTCTGTTCCAGGCTATCCAACGTATTTTTAATATCTAAATTATAGACATCCATCGAAAAATCTCTTCGAAAGGTAGGCGCATAGATCACTAATTTCGTTTCCTCTTTTATATTAAAATATTTTTTTATTTTTTGTTTTTGTCTATTGTCTATACAAAAAAATATATCATTCCTTGGAATACCACCCTCAAGAATTTCACCGGTATACCAAAAAGCTTTTCTATATAAATTCGTACACCATTTACAATTTGAGATCATCAAATCTATTTTCCTGGCATCTTTTTTTGCTGCCATAATATACTCTTTTTCCAAAACCTTTTCTGCATCTTTTTCTACTTTTTTTAGACACAGCCCTGCATGCCATGTCATAATATAATACTGATGTTTTCTCTTTCTCACATATGCACTTTTTCTACAATTATCAACCCATATCCCAGCCGTCGCTAATTCGTAAAATTTTTGAAGCGATCGATTGCGAACAAGTCTAATATCAGAGGGGAAGCCATCCCTATATTTCTCGCTGCTGATTAACCACACAGCATCTATATTTTTTATTTTTTTCAATTCTTTATAAATATATTTTGGGTTGTCCCCATATCCCTTCCCATCAAAATTAGAAAATACAACTTTATCTCTTTTTATAGGAAAAACTCGAAATATATAAAAAATAATTGTAATGCTTCTTGATAGTAATTTTCTTTTCCACCCTGCCATCACTTTTTGTATCTCCAAATTCTTATTCACCTATTTCTCCGCTTTTTTACTAATGGCGAGACCATTTGAAAAATAATTGGCATATGATATATGTTCTGTGCCATCTGCCTTATCCTTCTGCGCAATAAAATACCAAAATAAGCGCAATAATTTAAAAATATCAGATCGTTCTTATCTCGTTTGTCAAAATACTTTCTAAGCTCATCTGTGACACACAATAAAAATGGACCCTCCCCATAGGATACTGGCTTAATCCATCTATTCTCTTTGTATATTGGAATATGTACCACGAACTGTTCCTTTTTCTCGCCAAAAATCATCTCCTCTATCATCCTTTGAGAATTATTTGGCAATGCCGTTTTTTCTAAAACAAGAAAGGCTGGCTCTTCTCTTTCTCTTGATGTAAATAACATATTATGGCCAATCGTCCCACTTATAAATGCGATTTGTTTTGCATAATTAAAAATCATAAGCTGCTGCTCAAGGCTAAGCTGTTCAGGATACCATACCTCAAACCCATTTTCCACCAAAAATTTTTGAATTGAGGCTTCTCCTGTCTCCTTAAATCTAGCTTCCGTAAATTTTTGCCGCGACAGATAAATCTTTTTATTAAAAAAATAACATGAATCCAAATCTTCTTTTCTTTTATTCCAAATTTCTTTATAGATTAACCTAAATTTTTCCGTATAATATAGCCCCGGAACAAATCCTTCCTCCTGAACTAATATCTTATCAAATCTCACAATTTCATTTTCTTTTATTTGTATCAATCTATCCCTTGTTATGCCAATGCTCTCAAGAAAATCCCTATAATTGCCTTCTATTTCAATATTAGAGCAGTACACAAAATAATACTTATCTATTTCCAAATCATACAACCGATTCACCACATCGATCAAAAAATGCCCCCATTGTCTTACATACACTCCAATATAAAATACATCCTTGTGTATCCATTTTATCTTATCTCTTTGTAATTGTATTTGAGAAGAAATATTGTTATCTCCAATAGAACGCGGTGCTATTTGCCCCCCCCCAATCTGATTGGATAATTCAATATGCTCTCCTCTATCATTATATACGCCCCCTCGAATGTAAAATATAGATGGCGCTTTTGCACAAAAAGCTGCTATATATCCATTCTGAATTATCTGCCGTTTTAATTCCTTTTTTCTATAATCCATAATAACTCCTAATGTTTCTTTATAAAATCCCTAATCACGATATATAACCTTTTCCTATTCAAGCAGCAAATAATTACCGATAACGCGATAACTCCATACCTTACTATAAGACAATCATAAAACAGCGTAACTGCAATTCCAAATCCTACAAGTAAAACAGATACTATCACTATTGCTTTTATGTTATATACGGGTTCATATATATTATGTTGTCTACATATTTTCTTCATCACTAAATAATGAAAAAATGTATAAGAAATATAGCAGAAAAGAGAAGTATACGCCGCTGCTTCATATCCAATTTGTTTTATAAATATATTATTTAAAAAAATATTAAGCAGTGCGCTGCTTGCTGTCGCAATCATTACATATATGGTTTTCTCATAGTAATACTCAAAATAAATAAAAAAACAATATAGTAACATAAAATATGTACTTATAGCAAAGGGAGGTATTAAGTATCTCCCTTCATAATAGGGCTCTGGCGCAAAAACTCGAATTAATTCAGGTGCTGCTGAAATAAAAACTAAGCATATTATCGCCATAATACAAATAGGATAAATGGAGAATTGATAAATGCGCTTATAGTTTTTTTCATGAATCTTCTTATAAATCCATGGTGCAAGAGTAGAATCGCTGGGTACAAGTAAAAAATTAAGAATCATTCCAGCGGAATTAGCAAGCCCATAGATTCCTGCCGCGTCTGCTCCAGCCAAATAACCAATCATAATTCGATCCGACTGGCTCAAAACTCTTTGTGACAAATAGTGAGGAATTAATGGTATTACGTATAAAAGAGCATACCTCCAATATTTTTTACAATATAATCTTTTTCCTTTTTTTAGCTGAAAAATCAAAAGTCCCATGTACCCTATTACTTCCACAATAACAAGGCTATATATTTTTGCCAAGACCTTATATTCAGGAAATAGATATATACATATTATCCCTAATGCTGGCTTACAGATTGTGATAAATAAAGTGAGCATGATAAGTCTCTTATATTTAAAATCAACCCGTTGCCTCATGGCCCAGAATCCAAAAACCGCGGACATAACCGAAGATAAATATATTGCTATAATTATATTTGTGCTAAGCTTTAAAATACTGTTTAACTGCTTGTGAAATAAAAAATATAGTAAAAAACTACTTCCCGCCAACAACAGCATCAAGCTGAGCAGCGATGATGTAAATCTATCTCTTTCCTTTTCGTCCTCTATCTCAACAAGCTTCTTTTGATATACGGATGTAGACAAACCAAATGTGATAAATATGCCAAGCGTATCTGCCCATGATATAAATAATACATACTCACCATATTCCTCTGGCGTCAACAAACGTGTAAATATAGGTGTTGACAATACACTAATCCCTTTTTGTAAAAAACTGCATATAAAAAAATATATACTTGCCTTCCAGATCTCTGGTACTGTCTGATAATATTGCAAAAGTTTAATGCTTTTATTTTTCATAATACCGCATTTTATTTTC
>CAMUFS010000285.1 GCA_947088195.1 uncultured Clostridia bacterium | reverse complement strand
AAGATCCGCTGTATTGATTTTATCTTCTTCATAACCGTCTCCTTATCTTTGATAGCTCTATTATAGCAGATTTTCATCCGTAAATATTTTCTTTATTTCACAGACTGATACCACTCATTTACTTCTTTTGTGATCTGATCGCCTCCCTGCGCTTTCCAGTTCTCCACAAATTTATCGAATGCATCTATAGATTCTTTTCCGTAGATAATATTGGTGTACACTTGTTTTTCCATAGTCTGAAGCTGTTCCCAATTCTTCTTCATAGTCTCGGTAGGCTCCGCATTAAACAGTGTAGGAAGAAGCTCTTTTCTGTGTTCATTGGCAAGTGCATACCCCTCCGCGGTTGCTGGGCTTGTCTCAAAAGCTGCGGCGGCAGCTATCTCCGCAGCACTCTGCGGCTCCTTTCCTGCCTTTACATTTGCGTAAGCTTGCATATTGTCCAGTCGCGGTTCATTTTTCAATATTCCAGCCTTCTTTGGATTAAATGGATCGGTGACAACTGGCTCAAACAACGCTGGATCATACACTGCCTTGCCATCCACAATGTCATAATCATAATTTTCCAGATAGCCATACTGAAAATCACCTGTGCCAAATGCATAGTCATAGATCCAGTCGTAATAATCAAAAAATGCTTCCATATTGTTAAAATCCTTATTGAACATCAAACATCCATCATTTAATTCTGCATTTTGATAAGTAGGTTCTCCATTGTCCTGCTTAATATTTGGATACGCCTTAATCACTGCATTGGGTGCAATCGAGGTGACATCCTTAACAGAATCAATCGCCCATGGACGCCCGATAAAGATTCCCGCCTTACCTTCTGTAAACTGCATCATGGCATCCCATGCACCAGTTGCCGCCGCTTCTTGGAACATCCAGCCATTTGCGTGCCACTGTGCCATCTTCTCCAATGCCTTTTTATTTCCCTCATGAATAGAACCATACATTAATTGCCCATTCTCATCCTCCTGCCAGCTTCCTGGAAAATGTGTCCCAGAATATGCAGAAAATATGGATACCGGATCAGCGACCCATCCTGTATTATAGATACCATTGCCAGAATATGCAAAACCGTAGGTGTCCTTCTTTCCATTACCATCTGGATCATTCTCCGTAAATGCCTTGATCACGGCCTCAAACTCATCTATCGTCGTTGGAGCCTCCAAATGAAGCGCATCCAGCCAATCCTGACGGATAATCATGACCTGTCCTTCTGTCAGGGAAGGAGCACAGGCAAGACCATAGATCTTTCCATCCTTTGTCACAGAATAGAAGGATTGTGGATATTGATCATAGATCTCTTTTAATCTCTCTGGCATATACGTCTCAATATCAGCCGTAATATCCTTGACGTGTTTGGATTCAATCATATCTGCAATCATCTGCGAACCATATACTGGAAATACATCTGGCAGCTCCTCAGAGCTTGTAAGAGCAAGGCGAAGCTTTGTGTCATAATTGCCCGCATCCCCTCCAAGCAATGTAGTTTCCAGACGGATGCCAAGCTTCTCCACCGCAAGATCTACCATAGGATTTTTATTAATATCCTCCCCGCTTCCATATCTGCCAGCATTTTCATCCTGCTGCTTAGCGATTGTAATTGTCAGCACTGGATCATATTTTCCATCTGCATTCTTGGTACCCGGAGCCGTATTGTTTCCTGCCTTCTGATTTCCACAACCCCCAAGCAGCAAAGCTGAGACTAATAGGGCTGAGATTGCTGTTGTTTTTCCTCTTTTTGTTTTCATATTCTCCCTCATTTCTGCGCTGCTTTTTATATCTTCAACATACGGACGCAGCGCAGCCGTATGCTAAAGTTATCTCTCTTTCTATTCCTTTAATGCTCCCATAACAATTCCTTTTACAAAATATTTTTGAAGGAATGGATATACCAGCAAGATAGGCAGTGCACCGATAAAAACCTGAGCCGCCTTGATGGTTCTTTCCGACATAGCCGCCGCAGAAGAAGGGTCCAGTGCCAGATCCTGCTGATTTCCCTGAACCACAATTACCTGCAAGAATGAGGCAAGCGGATAGTTCTTTGTGTCTGACATATATAAAATACCTGTGAACCACTCATTCCACGTTCCAACCATAATAAACAGAGCCACTGTGGCAAGCCCTGCCTTAGACAGTGGCAAAAAGATCTTCCATAAAACGGTAAAAAAATTCGCCCCATCAATCAATGCCGCTTCCTCTAATGCCTTAGGAATCGATTTAAAAAAATTCATAATCAATATTAAGTTATAACAGCTAAATGCCCCCGGAAGAATATACACAAGGAAATTATTTTTTAATCCAAGTGTCGTATTCAACAAATAGGACGGAATCAATCCTCCTCCAAATAACATAGTAAAGACAAAAAACCACATAAGCGGCGTCCGCCCTTTAAATTCCTTTGACAGCGCATACCCTGCCGTTGTGATAACAAACATGCTAAATAATGTACCAATCGCAGTTCTTGCAAAAGAAATAAAAAGCGAGCGGATAAAATTACTGTTCTGAAATGTCTTCTCATATGCCATCAGCGTGAAATCCACCGGCCAAAATGTAACAGCTCCGCTGTTTGCTGCCGCCTTTCCGCTCAAAGATAAGGCAAACAGATTAATTAAAGGAAGCAGACACAACAAGGACACAGTAACTAAAAATATAGTATTGCAAACAACAAATACTTTTCTGCTAACAGATGTACGTCTCATATTCACCCCTCCTAAAATATTCTGTAGCCCGCAAATTTATATGCTATCTTATAAGAGGTCACGGTGAGCAAAAGCCCGATTCCAGACTTAAACAGACCAACCGCCGTACCAAAACTATATTGTCCATTGATCAAGGACTGTCGATACACATAGGTATCTATAATATCACCTGTGCTGTATGTAAGCGGGGAATACAAGTTAAATATCTGATCAAAACCAGCATTTAATACATTTCCAAGACTCAATGTCGCCATAACAATCACCATAGGCATAATGCCCGGCAATGTAATATAAAGAGTCTGCTGCCACCTATTTGCGCCATCTATCTCTGCCGCCTCATATTGGCTTTGATCGATGTTGGTAATGGCTGCCAGATACACAATCATGCCAAAGCCAAAGCCCTTCCACAAATCGGAGATCACGACAATCTGCCGGAACATCCCCGCCTCTCCCAGAAAAAAGATTGGTTCCATACCAAGAAGCTGAAGAAAGCTATTGACAATTCCATCCAAGCCTAGGATATCTCTCAACATGCCCGCCACTGTCACCCATGATAGAAAATGCGGCAAATAAACAAGCGTCTGGATACTTTTCTTAAGCCCCATATGCCTGACCTCATTTAAGAGCAGCGCCATAATAATTGGCACAATTAGACCTAATATAATCTTGCTTATCGCTATAATTAATGTGTTGATAATCGCTTGATAGGATTCCTCAAAGGCAAATATCTGCAGAAAATTCTCCATTCCCACAAATTCCGATCCAAATACTCCAAGCCATGGCTTATAATTCTGAAATGCCATCACAAGCCCAAACATTGGAATATAGCAAAATATAATAGCCAATATAATACTGGGTAGCAGAAGAACATAAAGCGGCCAGCTATGATGAATTTCCTGCTTAAAGCTTCTATGGGAAACCTGCACTACATCTGATCTTTTCTCATTTTTCATACCCCTATCCACCTCGTATTTTTATTATCTCAGCTTCGATATTATAATTATATAACAACAAAATCATTCAAAATACACCCCAATCTAAAGATCATGTCCACTCATTTAACATATTTTGAAGTAAATTAATAGTCATGCTATTTTAGTAATGAAGGATTCAAGGAGATATTATGTGAAACAAAAAAGCAATGTTATTTTGAGATTATAATAAAAAAGAAGCTCAGAGAACTGGCTATAATTCTCTGAGCTACTTTTTTAAATTCATCAATCCATAAAAGGTTGCGCTGGATGGAAACAATTAAGACAGGGGATATTTTATACAAAATATACTTTATACAAAATATAGTTATCACTTATTTGTAATAGGAGAATCATGTTCGAGAAAGGTCCGCCCAGAGAATTGGCTATAGTCCTCCGTCACCCCGCTCCCGCTT
>CAMUFS010000284.1 GCA_947088195.1 uncultured Clostridia bacterium | reverse complement strand
TAAGCGGGAGCGCGGTGACGGAGGACTATAGCCAATTCTCTGGGCGGACCTTTCTAGAATATGATTCATCCCCACACAATCATTAATTGGAGCGTACTTCTTTCCAAAGGGTATTATAAAGTTCTTCTGCTTCTTCACCGAGATAGTGGAATGTCTCGCATTTGGATAATATATCGGTGCTTGGAAATACAGCAGGATTTTCCTGATATTGTGCATCAAGCAGAGCTTTGGCAGCTTTGTTGGGAGTGGCGTAAGTAATGTATTCAAAATTCATTACTGCGATCTCTGGACGGCACAAAAAGTTAATAAAAGCCTCTGCATTTTCTTTATTCTGTGCATTCTTTGGTATAACCCAGCAATCCAGCCAGACATTGCTTCCTTCTTTTGGGATTACATAGGCAAGGTCTTCATTGGCTGACTGACAGTACAACACTTCCCCAGAATAAATAACCCCTAAAGCAGCCTCGCCGCCAATCATTTTATCTCGAACCTGATCAACGCCATAACCCTGAAGCAGTGGGCGCTGTTGTATCAATAATTCTTTTGCCTCATTGAGAAGAGAGGCATCTGTTGTATTTAGGGAATAGCCAAGGTACTTTAATGTTACGCCAAAGGCGTCGCGGACACTGTCCTGCATTAAGATATTATCCTTGTAGCGCTCGTCCCAGAGGACGGACCAACTGTCAGGAGCCTCCTCCACCATTGTGGTATTGTAGAGAATACCTACCGTTCCCCAGCAGTAAGGGACGCTGTATTTATTTTCTGGATCAAATTCTTTTGCAGAGGTAAGCTGCATCTCATCTATATTGCTGTAGTTAGGAATATTGTCAAAGTTGATCTCGGAGACAAGATCATTCTCTATCATTTTTTGAATCATGTAGTCAGAAGGACAGACAAGATCATACGAGATTGCGCCAGCTTCTATTACTGGATACATAATTTCATTTGTCTCAAATTCATCGTAGGATACTTGAATCCCTGTTTCCTTTTCAAACATAGTGATAACCTCTGGATCAATATATTCGGCCCAGTTATAGATATAGAGGCTTTCTTTTGGCTGTGAATTGGAATTGCAGCCAGACAGAAAGAGAACTGCGGCTGTGCAGGCAGAAAGGGCAAGCAGCAAAGGCTTGTGCTGTTTTTTTAGGATGTGTAATTTCATGTGAATTTCCCCCTATTGCGTGTATATTTTGTTCTATCGTTTTTCTTTTTGCTTGGACGGCAGAAAATTAATGGCTATCAGCAGTATCAGTACAGAGAGGAATAAAAGGGTGGAGAGTGCGTACATCTCTGGTTTAATTCCCTTTTTAACCTCAGAGTATATCTTGGTGCTTAAGGTATTAATGCCCCTGCCCTTTGTAAAATAGGTGATAATAAAGTCGTCAAGCGACATAGTAAAGGACAGAAGAAAGCCGGATAATATGCCCGGCAAAATATCGGGAAAGATAACCTTAAAAAAAGCATAGAGTGGGGTTGCACCCAGATCGAGAGCAGCCTCATAGGAAGCATTTCCTGTCTGTCGGACTCTTGGCATAACACTGAGAATAACATATGGAACATTGAATGAAATATGTCCAATCAGCACAGTGGTAAATCCAAGATCAATGCCAAAGGCGATAAAAGCAAGCATCAGGGAGATTCCTGTCACAATCTCTGCATTGAGTAGGGGAATGTTTGTGATTCCCATAATTACCGATTGTGAGATTTTTGACATGCGGTTAATGCCAATGCAAGCAGCAGTTCCCAGCACTGTGGCAATCAGCGCTGACAAAAACGAGAGAATCAATGTCAGATATAATGCTTCCATAATTGATTCATTCTGAAAGAGCTGAACATACCACTTTAAGGTAAATCCGCCCCATTTTGCTCTTGATTTTGATTCATTAAAGGATAGCACCATCAAAGTGACAATCGGAGCGTACAATATAACAAAGATAAGAAATAAATAAAGTCTGCGCAGAAATTGTCTCGTCATAGCACAGCTCCTTTCGCGCCATCAAATTTAAAGGTGAGAAACATATTGATAAGAATAAAAGCCATCAGCACCAGCGAGAGCCCAGAGCCTAGATGCCAGTTATATGCCGTTGTAAATTCCTGTTCAATAATATTTCCAATTAAATAGATCTTGCCGCCTCCTAATAGATTGGAGATCACAAAAGTGGTGAGGGCAGGAATAAAAACCATAGTAATTCCACTGACAACACCGGGAAGGCTCAAGGGAAAAATCACGCGCAGAAAAGTCTGCACAGAATTAGCCCCCAGATCCCTTGCAGCGTTAATAACATTATCATCTATTTTAATTAATACATTGTAGATAGGAAGTACCATAAAAGGCAAAAAATTATATACCATGCCAAAAATGATGGCATAAGGTGTATTGATAATGTTTTGCTTTGGAAGGTGGAAAAAGGTAAGGATGCTGTTAAGCACACCATTTTTTTCCAACAATGTCTGCCATGCAAGGGTTCGCAGCAAAAAATTCATCCACATTGGCAGAATAAAAATAAATACAATAAAGCTATGCTGGCTGACACTCATACTCTTTAATATCATGGCAAGTGGATACGCCATCACAAGACAGATCAGTGTACTTGCCAGAGACAGAAGAAGCGAGAGCCATAATGCCTTAGCATGTTGTAAGGAAGTGATTGCCAGCACATTGTCTAAGGTAAAGGCACCCGTTTTGTCTGTCAGCCCATAATAAAAAATCATACAAAGAGGGATGATCGTAAAGGCTGCCATCCAAAAAAGATATGGTCCAGTAATCAGATATTTCTGAAAAGCTTTTTTATTCATCGAAGGGTACCGCCTCCTCATCGCTGGATTCTGGCTTGTGCATAATCTGTATATCAAATGGATCGACATGGATGCCAACCTCACTGCCAACTGGAAACATGTCTGTGCTGTGCACCAACCACTCATGCCCATTTGCCATAACATCCATCTCATAATGCACACCCTTAAAGATAAGCCCAGTAACTCTCCCTTGTATGGTGCCATCTTCCGGTTTTACCAGATCAATATCCTCCGGTCTTATCACAACATCCACTGGCTGATTATTGCCAAAACCAGTGTCAACACAGGCAAAGCGCGCACCCAAAATCTCCACCAGTTTATCTTCAATCATAGTGGCAGGCAGGATATTGCTCTCCCCAATAAAATCAGCGACAAAAGAATTTTCCGGTTCATTGTAGATCTTCTCCGGCGATCCCATCTGCTGGATATAGCCTTGATTCATGACAACAATCGTGTCAGACATAGTAAGAGCCTCTTCCTGATCATGCGTCACATAAATAAAAGTGATACCAAGTTCATTTTTAAGACGAATAAGCTCGTATTGCATACTTTGGCGGAGCTTTAAATCTAATGCTCCCAAAGGCTCATCAAGCAAAAGAACCTTTGGCTCATTGACGATCGCTCTGGCAATGGCGATGCGCTGCTGCTGCCCTCCGCTTAGAGAGTCAGGGGTACGATTTTCATAACCCTCCAGATTAACAAGCTTTAGGGCATACTTGATCTTATCCTTGATATAGCTCTGAGATTTTTTCTTAATTTTCAGCCCAAAAGCAATATTTTCAGCGATAGTCATATGGCTGAACAGAGCATATTTTTGAAATACTGTATTGAGTGCGCGTTTATTCGGCGGCATATCTGTGATGTCCTTGCCGTCAAAAATAACACTACCCTTATCAGGCTTTTCAAAGCCGCCCAAAATGCGAAGTGTCGTTGTCTTGCCACAGCCACTAGGACCAAGCAATGTGACAAACTCATTCTTATGGATGGAGAGATCCAGCTCGTCCAGTACCAGACTGCCAGCATAGGATTTGCTGATATGTACCAGCTCAATTAGATTATCACTGTTCATAAGCGGTAATACCTCCTGTGTAAAGTTTAAAAGCTCGGCGGAGTTGTCACCCATAAGAGCACAGCGCCGGTTTTGCTAGTGATGTAGTGTTTTTTCGACGGGACAAAGTAGAAGGATTCCCCTTTTTTCGCGCGGTGTGTGACAGTGCCGATATGGATGGTCACACTGCCCTGCAAAAGATAACCAAACTCCTCTCCCTCATGCGGATTATCAGGATAGGTGGAGCCTCCTGCCTGCAAGGTTAGAAGAATCGGTTCCATCATATTTTTCTGCGCATTTGGAATAATCCACTCAATTTTATTTAATAGCTCTGTATCTGATTT
>CAMUFS010000283.1 GCA_947088195.1 uncultured Clostridia bacterium | reverse complement strand
ATAAGTATCTGCCGCCAATCCATTGATGGTGCAGGTATAATGTGTGCCATCGGCAGACAAATACATATCTTGCTCTGCCCAATTATTAAACTCTCCCTTTATCACTACCTTTGTGGCATCTTCGGGAACCTTGGAGACTGGATAATTGAATGTCACAGAATCACCATTGATAACTGGACTTTTCACTGCACCGGGCACAACAAGCTTGCTGCTCTGTCCGTCTAAGCCATACGTATCGTTTTCAGGGTCCTCCGTCCAGACTCCATCCACAACAAAGCGGTACTGCCACACACCACTCTCCATATCTGTTGTTAATTCCCATTCACCATTCTCATTCTTTGTAAGCTTCCATGCCGGATCATTGACAGCGTAACCGTTAAAATCTCCTCCGACATAGACATTTTTAGCATTTTCATTTGTGTAAGTGAAGGTCACGGTATGTCCTCCGTCTTCCTTTTCGCTCACCAGAGGAGCTGCCTCTGCCTTCACTGTTGCCATGCTTATAAGAGCAGCCGTCACAACAGACATAAACAGTGCTGTGTACGACCTTCTGCTCTTTCCCTTCATCTGTGATCTCCTTTCTGGCTGCTGCTTAAAGCCTCGCTGTCACAAAAATATCATAAATTGCCTTGATAGCAGCCTCAAATTCCTCATCATTTACACCAATTATTATATTCAGCTCGCTGGAGCCCTGATCAATCATTTTCACATTGACGCGCGCATGGGCAAGCGCAGAAAAAATCCTTCCCGCCGTTCCTCTATTTGATTTCATCCCACGTCCCACTACGGCAATCAATGCCATATCAGAAATAATCTCAATGCTGTCTGGTTGCACATTTCTGTGAAGTCCTGCAAGAATCTCTTGTTCCTTTTTTTCAAATTCTGACTGCTGGATAATCACGCCCATCGTATCGATACCAGATGGAACATGCTCGAAAGAAATACCATTTTTCTCAAATACTTCTAGTACCTTTCTTCCAAAGCCAAGCTCTGAGTTCATCATATCCTTCTCAATGCTCACGCTTGTAAAGCCTCTCTTGCCAGCAATTCCTGTAATTGTATATTCTGATTTCTTGGAGGTGCTCTCCACAATCATGGTTCCCATATCCTCTGGCGCATTTGTATTGCGAATATTAATGGGGATTCCCTCTTTTCTAACAGGGAAAATGGCATCCTCGTGCAGCACTGTGGCGCCCATATATGACAACTCTCTCAATTCCCTGTACGTGATTGTTGTGATCACCGCTGGGTCCTTAATAATGCGTGGATCTGCCACAAGAAATCCTGACACATCCGTCCAATTCTCATACAGATCGGCACTTGCTGCCCTCGCCACAATAGAGCCCGTAATGTCAGAGCCACCTCTGGAGAAGGTCTTGATGGTGTCATTTGGCATAGAACCATAAAAGCCCGGAATTACCGCACATGCAACAGTACTCAAACGCTCTGACAATATCTTGTTTGTTCTATCAGCGTCAAAATTTCCCTGCTCATCAAAAAAAATCACTTCTGCGGCATCAATAAATTCATATCCAAGATAATTGGCGAGCACAATTCCATTCAAATATTCACCGCGTGAAGCTGCATAATCGCGCCCTGCCTTTCCGATAAAGCACGCCTCCATCGCCTGAAATTCCTTCTCCAAGGACAGATCCAAATTCAGATCACGGATAATCTCGTTATACCGCTCTTTAATCTCCTCCAGTTTTTTTCCAAAATCTGCTTTCTTGGAAGAATAGCACTCATAAAGCAAATCTGTCACCTTTGAATCTTCAGCAAATCGTTTTCCCGGCGCAGAAGGGACAATGTATCTCCTTGCTTCATCCGCGCGTATAATATCTGCCACTTTTCGGAACTGCTCTGCATTCGCTAAAGAGCTCCCTCCAAACTTCACTACTTTTACCATTCCCTTGCTTCCTCCAGTTTTTCAATCTCAGGCTTCATTATACCCATTCCAACAAGAATTTTCAAGTCTTTTATTCACATAAACCTTCCGTCCAGCAAGTTCATTCCTTATTTCTTATAAAAGATATACTGGCAAATCACTCTTAATATGAGAAACCGCTTTAAATTTCTCCTCATGGATGGAAGTATTTTCTTTCTCTATTTTCTCTTCCATCTCCTTCTTTTCAGCCGCCTTCTCGGCTGCCTTTTTCTTCTCTGCCTCCTGTGCCTTCACTGCCCTTGCAATGCTGCCTGCTCCTACTGCCATAACTCCATTACCTCCTTTGTCAACTCCATATATTCCTTTGCACTTCTGCTGCTCTTTTTATACGCGCCCACTGGCTTTGAATTATCTTGTGACCACTCTATGGTGCTGTCCACACGAATATAAGAGGAAAATACATGTACATCCTCCCCTGAGCTTCTCAGCGTCTCCATTGTCTGCTTGACATAGCTCTTTCTCTCATCTACCTTTGTAACGGCAATTCCAAGCAAAGAAAGCTGTGGGGACATCTCCTTCACCGTATTTAAAAATTCAAACATATTTGCAAGTCCAAATAATCCCCATGGACTTGCCTCCACAGGAATAATTAAGCGGTCCGATGCACATAAAATATTCATCACCCAGCCGCCCAGAGTCGGCGGAGAATCAATTAATATATAATCATAATTTCCCGACTCTCTGATACTTGAAAGAAGCTTTTTTAAAATAAATTCCCTCTGCCACTTTGTAAACAATTCATACTCTATTGAGCTCATCAATGTGGAGGAAGGAACTAGATCGATCCCCTTATATGCCGTGGACACAATATAATCCGCCAGATCCTTCTGCTGCTTCAATGCACAATAAAGATTTTTTTCTCCCTGTGCCATCAAAAGCACCTCATCTTCGCCAAAATACGACAAGGACAGATTAAGTTGCATATCTCCATCCACCAAAAGAACCCTCTTTCCGAGCATTGCCATCCCATAGCCAATATTTGCGCATGTCGTTGATTTTCCGCTTCCTCCTTTATTATTAGCGAAGCAGATTACCTTTGTCTCTCCCAGAAATCTCGCACCTCCTTTGTAATATTCTTCACTGTAATTCTTCTGATGTCCGACCATTCCCTTGGAAACAGTGCCCGGTACTGGCTCTCCATAAAACGCTCATCAAGCAGCAGAATCACTCCTTTATCCTGCCTTGTGCGAATTACTCGCCCCGCTGCCTGAAGCACTTTGTTCATCCCTGGAAAACGGTATGCATAATCAAAGCCATTATGCTCTCGTTCGTCAAAATACCCCTTAAGAATCTCTCGTTCGACACAAATCTGCGGCAAACCAGTTCCCACTATTATTGTACCAATTAATCTCTCTTCCTTCAAGTCTATTCCTTCAGAGAATATTCCTCCCATCACACAAAAAGCTGCCTGTGTCCCAGAAATATCCTCAAAGCGCAGCAAAAACTCCTCCTTTTCCGCCTCTGTCATGCTGCTCTTCTGCATAAAAATCTCTGTCCCCTCCGGCAAACCTTCCTCACAAGCAATATTATAAATAGTCTGCATCATCTGATAAGAAGGAAAAAATACCATATAATTTCCGCTCTTTGCGCATAGCATCTCTCTAATATACGCATAAATCCGAAGAAACTCTTCCCTTGTTCTTCTTGTATAACGGCTACTCACATCACACCCCAGCAAGAGACTTCTGTTCTCACGCTGAAACGGAGATGGCGCATAGACGGCATAATCCTCCTCTCTTCCTCCCAACAGCTCCTTATAATATCCAACAGGCAGCAGCGTCGCTGAAAAAAAGACAGCACTCCTTCCTTTATCAAGGCAGACACGCAGCAGCTTTGCCGGATGAACACAGAACAGACGAATTAAAAATCTGCCATCCGACGTATGCTGTGTATAGACACGATAGCTGTCATCCAGCAGCTCATGAATATTTAGAAACTGGCGTACCTTTAAAAAAAACTCTGTCAATTCCTGCATATATTCAAAATTTCGATGCTCATCAAAAAACGTTTCTATCTCCCCGTAAAGCTTTGTGAGCTGTAATGGCAAAACTCCTGCATTTTCAAGGATACAATACGACTCACATTCCCTTTTCATAACAAGCATTGTCTTATTCACGCGGGCAAGCTCCTCCCCAATCTGCCTGCTGTGGGGCAGCATTATCTTGCGAATCTCTAAGACATCTTCTTTGCAAAGCTCCGCACTATACATCTCCCTCGCTCGCTCAACTAGATTATGGGCCTCATCTATCA
>CAMUFS010000282.1 GCA_947088195.1 uncultured Clostridia bacterium | reverse complement strand
AAGAAAATTAGGTGTTGAAAATAATCGTAAGAATGAATGGTTTCATATTAATGGGCCGGACTCACAGAGAAGGTTTTATGAATTTCGCTCGAATCGGGGAATGATTCAGTCAAATCATATGGTGGTTCCTTATTGTTTGCGAAAGGAGCAGGAGCTTGCTGTTGTACAGACGGAGAAATATTTTCAGTCTGGAAATGGAAAAGAGTATTTGTGGAATGCAAAGCCAAGATTTGGAAAGACTCTTTCTGTGTATGAATTATGTAAAAGAATACAGGCGCAAAATGTTTTGATTGTCACAAATCGTCCTGCTATTGCAAATGCATGGTATTCGGATTATATTAAGTTTTTAGGGGAAGAATCGGGGTATCATTTTGTCAGCGCTACGGATTCTTTAAAAGGAAAAGAGCTTGTTTTTTCTCGCACAGAATATATAAAAGAAAATTTAAAGCTGGATCAGCCATATAATTGTATTGAGTTTGTCAGCTTGCAGGATTTAAAGGGGTCCATTTATTTTGGTGGTGAATATGATAAGCTGCGGGAGATTGCTGATATAAACTGGGATTTACTGGTGATTGATGAGGCACATGAGGGTGTGGATACTTATAAGACAGATGTTGCATTTGAGCGGATTAATCGCAAATTTACTTTGCATCTGTCAGGTACGCCATTTAAGGCACTTGCCAATAATAAATTTCCAGAAAACGCTATTTTTAATTGGACTTACACGGACGAGCAATCCGCAAAGCAAAATTGGGATTGGTCCAAAGGGGATGAGAACCCATATATAACACTTCCGCAGTTAAATATGTATACTTATCAGATGTCAGAGATAGTGAAAGAGGAATTGGAGCAAGGAATTGAAATTCAGGGAGAAACAGAGGAATATGCTTTTGATTTAAACTTATTTTTTGCGACAAAAAATGGAAAATTTGTATATGAAAATTCGGTAGATAAATTTTTGGACGCTTTGACAACACAGACAAAATATCCATTTTCAACAGATAAATTGCGTGAGGAATTAAAACATACCTTTTGGCTTTTAAATCGCGTGGACAGTGCGAAAGCACTTGCAGAAAAGTTAGAGCAGCATCCAATTTTTAAAGAATATAAAATAATACTTGCCGCTGGAGATGGAAGATTAGCGGAGGAAGAAGAAAACAAAAAATCTTTTGATAAAGTAAAGGAAGCCGTGAAAAAATACGATAAGACAATAACACTTTCTGTTGGGCAATTAACAACGGGTGTAACCATACCAGAATGGACGGCTGTTCTTATGTTAAGCAATATGAAAAGCCCATCTTTGTATATGCAGGCAGCATTTCGCGCACAGAATCCCTGTCTTTTTTCCAATCACGGCATGTTTTACCGGAAAAACAATGCCTATGTATTTGATTTTGATCCGGCTCGCACACTTACAATATTTGAGGAATTTGCAAATGATTTATCGTCAAAAACTTCAGATGGTCGAGGGGATAGTAAAACACGAAAAAATAATGTAGGAAAGCTTCTTAATTTTTTTCCTGTAATTGGTGAGGATGAAAATGGAGAGATGATGGAGCTTGATGCAGAACATGTATTATCTATTCCAAGAAAAATTCGCTCGCAGGAAGTAGTGCGTCGTGGTTTTATGAGCGATTTTTTATTTCAAAATATTTCCCATGTATTTCATGCACCACAAGAAGTGATAGATATTATTACTTCTTTTACACCAGTGGAAGATTCAAATAAAAAGGTAGATATTTTACCCCATACATTAGAAACTCTTTCCTTAGATGAAGAATATATAATTGGAAAATCAGCAGATTTATTTGGAGGGAAAATTTATGAAACAGTTCCTGAAAAAATTGATGATATGATTGCTAATTTTACTATAGCAGGACAAGAGAAAACAGATTCCGTTGCGCAATTAAAAGAAGTGTTTCACAAGGAAACAGTGAAAACAATTTTGGATGTCGCAAAAGATAATTATGGCTCTGATATGAAAATTTCTGATAAGAACCAGATAGAACGTAAATTAAAAGATGAGACAGATTATCGGATCAATAAAGTGATCAGCAATTATACAATAGAGAAAAATACCATCGAGAAAGAGAGAGAGGATGCTCTCAGTAATTGCATAAATGAAAGTAATGAATATATAATAAATCAAGAATTTGACAGACGGCAGGAGGAAGCGTCCATCAAACTGCGGGAAGCATTAAGCACATCCATCAATGACTTTGTGAAGACAGCCAGTGAGGAAGTGGTAAGAACTGTTGAGACCAACAAAAGGGAGAGAGAAAAGAAAGGAATAGAGGATTCTGTGCGAGATCATTTAAGAGGTTTTTCCAGAACAATTCCCTCTTTTCTTATGGCTTATGGAAATGATAATGTGACATTGGAGAATTTTGATACGATTATTCCTGATAAGGTATTTAAAGAAGTTACAAGCATTTCTCTAAAACAGTTTCGATTTTTGAGAGATGGTGGTTCTTATATTAATGAGCAGACGGGGCAGGAAGAGCAATTTGGCGGAAAGCTTTTTGATCCTATTGTATTTCAAGATTCTGTAAAAGAATTTATGCGGTTAAAAAAAGAATTGGCAAATTATTTTGATGAAGAAAAAACGGAAGATATTTTTGATTATATTCCTCCGCAGAAAACAAATCAGATTTTTACGCCAAAGTGGGTGGTTAAAAAAATGGTAGATATGTTGGAGGAGGAAAATCCGGGTTGTTTTGATATGCCAGATAAAACATTTATAGATTTGTATATGAAATCCGGGTTATATATAACAGAAATAATAAAAAGGCTTTATCGAAGCGATGGCATGAAAAAGGCTTTTCCAAAAGAAGAGGAACGCTTGCAGCATATTTTTGAAAAGCAAGTATATGGGTTAGCACCGACAGAGATTATTTATAAAATAGCAACGAATTATATTCTTGGATTTGATAGGACGTGGAGCATTGACAAACATAATTTCCGACAAGTAAATTCTTTAGAATATGCTAAAAACGGGACATTGGAGCAGTGTTTGGAAAACATATATAAAGTATGATGGTACTTTAATATAGAAAATATATGGTTTTAATAATTTATATTCTATGAAAAATATGTTTGTATTTTTGAGAATGGTTCGCCCAGAGAATTGCCTATGGTCCTCCGTCACCGCGCTCCCGCTTAGTTCAAAACGTAGCGGACGCTAGATTCGTGAGAAACCTCATCAAGCGCCGACGTTTTTCAATAGGTTCCGTAGGACCATAGGCAATTCTCTGGGCTACTTTTTCGGTAATGCTTGAGATGTTCTTCGGCATTTTCTTTTATATTAAATTAGGGCAATAAAATATAACAATAAATAAAAGTACTAAAAATGTAAAAGAATTTGATATGTTAACTAACAATGTATCTGGCATACAGAAAAAATAGCATAGCCAAATCATTCCTATTCTCAAGGAACCTATTGAAAAACGTCGGCACTTAGCGAGGTTTCTCACGAGCTTAGTGTCCGTTACGTTTTTCACTAAGCGGGAGCGCGGTGACGGAGAATAGGAATGATTTGACTATGCGAACCTCTTTCGAAAATGATTATACAAACATATCTTGTATAAAGTATACAAAAATTGCAAATAAAATACAACAGCAGAGCATGGACAGAGAAATCGTATATTTATTTTTAGACGCAATTTTTATTATAAAGCTTTCTGCCATTTGTCATAATATAATATATCATTACAGCAACCACGTACACAAAGAAGCCTTTTTTTAAATCAAACTGGCTTGCTGAGAAAATAAATATTCCCATCATAAGCCCTTCTATAATAAAATCCTTTCTTTCTGATATGCCAAGATTTCTCCTCACTTCTAATTCTGAGAAAATAGACCTAAGCTCTAAAACAAAAACAATGCCTATTAAAATATAAAAAAGACTGTTCCATACATAAGCACTCATTACATAAACACCAACAGCTAACATAACGGTTGCCATATTAATTAAAAGCATTTTTCTTTCTAATCTCAATGCTTTTAGATAATTATTGGTAAGCAAACTAACCTTGGATAATGGTATTATAATGGGGAGCAAAATTCCTAGATACCTTAAACTCTCTGTATATGCTGGAAGCCATTTTTCCAATATCCAACAGCCCGGATAATACAGAATTAAAATACCAATCAAAAAAGGACTTATGCCATTTTTTATTTTTATATATAACACAGATAAT
>CAMUFS010000281.1 GCA_947088195.1 uncultured Clostridia bacterium | reverse complement strand
GATCCCCTATCAGGGGTGATATTCCAGCGCCGTTTGGAGGAGGCAGCGTGGTGTGCTGGGAACGGTGCTGTGCCAGTACAGCTTTTTGAGGATTTTAAGAAAAATCGTCCGTCTAGTGGTGCCGGGGGCTTTATGCCTTGTATAAAGGGTAATTATAAATTCACCAATTTGCGTGATATTTTTCCTGATTATATTTCAGAGGCTCTGATAGAGGGAATAGAATACTTTGGCACAAAGTTGAAAGGCTTTGACCGTCCCGATGCACTGTTGTCTGCTGTGGAAAGCCGAAGCTCATCTCCAGTGAGAATTGAGAGAAAAGAAGATTTTGAAAGCAATATCAATGGCATCTATCCTTGCGGGGAGGGGGCTGGCTATGCCGGAGGTATTACATCTGCGGCGATGGATGGAATAAAAATTGCAGAAGCGATTGCCAAACGCTATCATGCGTAGTATACTAAAAAAATGAGTAAGGAAAATACAGACGACAAAGGAAATATGGATTATGAGAGAATGTCTGCGATATAAAAAAAGGATTGTAATTAAGATTGGTTCTTCTTCATTGACACATGAGATAACAGGAAATTTAAATATGCAGAAATTGGAGAGGCTGGTTCGCATGATCTGTGATCTGAGGAATCAGGGAATGGATGTGGTATTGGTGTCCTCTGGCGCGATTGCGGTGGGCAGAAAGACACTGGGCTTAATCGATCGCCCAAAGTCCATTCCACTTAGACAGGCATGTGCTGCCGTTGGGCAGGCGAATTTAATGATGATATATCAAAAATTATTTTCAGAATATCATCAAGTCTCTGCACAGGTTTTGATGACAAAAAATACAATGGTGGATGCTCTGGCGCGCCACAATGCCAAAAGTACTTTTGATGAGCTTTTGCAGCTCGGTGTGGTGCCAGTGGTAAATGAAAATGACACAGTGGCGACTTATGAAATTGAATTTGGGGATAATGACAAGCTGTCTGCCATTGTTGCTGCTTTGATTGGCGCAGATCTGCTGGTACTTCTGTCTGATATTGATGGATTATTTACAGATGATCCCAATCAAAATCCAGAGGCAGAATTTATTGATGTTGTGCCACATATAACAGAAGAGCTTGCCGCTATGGGAAAGGATGCCAACAGCAATGTGGGCACAGGCGGTATGGCGTCCAAAATTGCTGCGGCGAGGATTGCGACTGCTTCCGGTGCCGATATGGTAATTGCCAACGCGAGGGATACGGATGTAATATATGACATACTTCGGGGTGAAAAGGTAGGAACTTTATTTCTTTCACATAAAAATACCGATTTTGATTTGCTTCATTATCTCTCAGATTAAACATAGAAACAGGGGGATCTATGGAAATTCGCATAATAAAAAATGCACCCGGTGTGATGCATAAGCCAGTCGCAGAGGGGATTGTGCTGCAAATCACAGAAGGGAAATTTACACTGGGAGAGCTTAGCTCAAAGAAATACGAATTATTTTATGTTGATACAAACCATAAAGAAGAGATTGAGCCAGATATTCCTAAGTATTATCTTTGGGACGTAATCAATTTAATCTCACCCAAAGCATATATTTATTTTACTTCTATGAGCATGAAGGACAAAGGCAGGGTAGAGATAAGTCTCTACCGATATAGTTGGGAGAGCAAAGAGACGGAGCTTATCTGCGCTGCGATGGATGACTTATTTTTATATCCACAACAGAAAAAAACAAAGATTTTTGTTTTAGATGAAAACTATCTGCTGTTTCAAAATATGTACTTAAAAACCAATGCTGTAGAAAATTATCAAGGTTTTTTGGATTTTGAGCTAACTCTCTACAGCATACGAGAGAAAAAAAGCTTTGTCATTACTGATCAATATCTTTTACAAGCGGGTATTGCTTTTATGGCACCTATAGGAAAGAATATCTGCGCTATTAAGACAGGGTATAATCTATTACATAACAATGGGTTTCACTATCTTAATGAGGCGGAGATGGTAGTGGAGAATGTTGGGTTTGTCAATATCAAGCAAATGATCTCGGATATTTTATTAAAGCAGAAAAATATTTATATTGATATTATTGATCAGGTAAAAGCAGAAAAGACCATTCCTGCATATCATGTGGAAGGTGACTATTTGATCTATTCCCGTGTATCACGGGAGGGAAGTGAGGAGGTTATCTTTTATCATTATGCAGATAAAGAAGTCAATGCTTGTATTTTTCCTAATGTACATAGAATGGAGGATCTGTCCCGCCCATGTATTCTCAATGGAATGCCATGTATTCTAATAGAAAGCCGCAAGGGTACACAGCTATTTAATTTAAAAAAAGAAAAGAAGGAATTTGTATTTGGAAATGATACACAGGTGAAAGATATTTTAGAGGATCTGATTGTGGTGGAGACAAGACACAGAAGAAAATTTTTTAAAAGTGCCTACACCACAGTGCAAGTCTTTCAATATAAAGATCGATCTATGTTAGTAAATGAGAGAGGCAGTTTTGGAGGGGTGATGGCGCCGGAGGACAAGAGCCTTTATCTGTTTATAAAATCATGAATACCAGTAAGTAGGGGGAACAGAAATGTATACCAAGGACGAGCTGAGAAAGGTGATTCGCGGTTATAGAAGAACCATGAACAGCGAAGATGCCGCAATAAAAAGCATTGCGATATTAAATAAATTATTTGAGACAGAGCATTACAAACGGGCAGAATGTATTTATTGTTATATTGACTGCAACAATGAAGTAAAGACAAAGCCTCTTATTAAAAAGGCATTAAAAGATGGAAAGCGTGTCGCTGCTCCAAGAATTTCTGGCAGTACAATGGAATTTTATTATATTAATGGGTACTCAGACTTAAAAGAAGGCTCTTTTGGCATTATGGAGCCATTTAATTGTGAATTGGCACAGGAGACGGACGCGCTTATGATTATGCCAGGAGTTGCCTTTGACAAAGAGAATCACCGCATTGGATTTGGAAGAGGTTACTATGACCGCTACTTAGAGCGGGAAAATACACATTATAAAATTGCACTTGCCTATCATTTTCAGATTTTTGAGCAGGTGCCATATGAATCACATGATATTTGTCCTGATATGGTAATATCAAACCGATAATCATTGCGATAGAAATGAGGGGTATTATGACAGAATTGGAAAAGCTTGGTGCTCGCGCAAAGGCCGTAGAGCAATGTCTGGGAATTTTATCTTCTGACAAAAAAAATAAAGGACTTCTGCTTGCCGCAAAAGCGATTATAGATAGACAGAATGAAATTCTTCTTGCCAATCAAGAAGATATAAGGCGAGCAGAGGAAAATCAGATGAAAGAAGCTCTGCTTGACAGACTCCGTCTGACGGAGGAAAGAATAAAAGAAATTGCCGAGGGAATCCGGCAAGTTGCCGCATTGGAGGATCCGATTGGAGAGGTGCTTTCTATGAAAAAACGTCCCAATGGATTATTAATTGGACAGAAAAGAGTACCGATCGGTGTGATTGGTATTATCTATGAAGCAAGGCCGAATGTGACAGCAGATGCCTTTGCACTCTGCTTTAAAACCGGGAATCCTGTTATCTTAAAAGGAGGCAGTGACGCTCTTATTTCAAATAAAAAAATAGTGGAGATTATAAGAGATGCACTGACCGAGGAAGGACTGCCAGCAGATGCACTGATCTTAATTGAGGCAACCGATCGAGAGACGACAAAGGAATTTATGCGCTTGCGAAATTATGTGAATGTATTAATTCCAAGAGGAAGTGCGGGATTGATTCAGTCTGTAGTAGAGAACAGTACCATTCCAGTGATTGAGACAGGGAGCGGGAATTGCCATATCTATGTAGATGAGAGTGCAGATTTTGATATGGCGCTCTCTATTATTCACAATGCCAAAACACAGAGGATAGGAGTATGTAATTCCTGTGAATCTCTGGTAATTCACAGAAGTATTGTAGAGGAATTTGTCCCTAAATTGGTAGAAAAATTAAAAGGTGTGGAGATTCGTGGAGATAAGACAGTATGCAGTGCTTCTGCAGCAGCAATTCCTGCTACAGAGGAGGACTGGGGAACTGAATATCTGGACTATATTATTTCTGTTAAGACAGTGGATACCATAGAAGAGGCGATTGCACATATCAATCGTTATAACACGAAACATTCAGAAGCTATTATTACAAAAGATTATTTTAAGGCAGAACAGTTTTTGAATGAGGTTGACGCGGCAG
>CAMUFS010000280.1 GCA_947088195.1 uncultured Clostridia bacterium | reverse complement strand
AAAAATGCCAATATTCATATGAAACAGAAAAATAAATTCTGAAATTCTGAAAAAATATTAAAAGTGACAAATGTCATGCAAAAAAGGTGATATATGTGAGATGAACATATATCACCTTTTTTTGTTAGGATATGGCTCTTTAGGTTGTGGTAGCTTGCCGCTACTCTTGACAGCACGAAAAAGAACTGCTGTATGTTCAAGATTGTTTGCTGACCAAGTAAGGAACTATCCCAAAATTAGAAGCTGCCATTTTCCAGGCATATTTCCAGCGCCTTCTAAAACCTCAACTTCATGAAGGACTTTGAAGGTGATCTCATTAGCTGTAGTAACAACGAACGGCAGGCACTCTCTGCGTATAAGAAAGTTTTGGAAAATTTTTTGAATTTTTTTTGTGGATGGACAAGAAGTGTCCAATGTCATGAGTATAATAGAAGGCAAGACAAGTAAATAGTCATAGATTCAAACTATCAGGAGGAAAACAGCTATGTTTTGTCAAAATTGTGGGAAACAAATTGAAGAAGGGACACGTTTCTGTCCCAGTTGTGGAAGCCAGATCGGTAGCAGCACGGGAACGCCGCCTCAAAGTGTGTCAGTTCAGCAAAAGAATATATCCACCAGTGAACAAAAGAATGCACTGAAAAAAAAGCGCAAACTGCTTCTGCCAATCATCATAGCGGCAGCAGGTATAATGATGGTATTCATTCTTGCCGTGGGCGGCAGTTCTTCCACGGATACGGATAAAATGATAGAAATGGTGCAAAATGGCTATCTGGGGCATTATGATACTGTCACGGTAAAAGAAGTATTGGAGTATGTATTCCAGGATGGCAAGTGGAATGCAGGTGAATCGACGAAGGGAGCGTATTATATCGTTGAATATAAAGGACCAGCGGGCGGTATGCAGTTTTCGATCGAAGGAGCAGATGCAGAAACTTTTCAGATTTCCAGTGTACGGGCTGAAGGGCTCGATGTATCAGATATGGAAGCCTCTGATGTGAAGCTGTATGTGGACTCTCTGTATGAACAATATGCAGGAAATTTTCCAGAAAAAGGACTCAATATAGACAAAAGCTTATCCAACAACACAATGAGCGGCCATATCGGACCCATAAAATCAGCAGATGACTCAGCGTATGCAGCGAAATATCTATCATCGCAGATCACACAGGATTTGTCTGCCTATGTGGATTATTCTGAGGAACAGTTGATTGCGGAGCTGGGATTTCAGAAAAATGAATTTGGCTGTTATCCTGAAGAGATGCATGTGAACTTTTCATTTATGGATGGAAACATGTATATGATTATGCTGAATGCTTCCCATCCAGAAGATATGGGGATGTCTCTTTATGGCGTAGCTTTGAAAGACGCTATGGAAGAAGCAGATGCCATCCTGAAAAAGAAAGGGTTTCGATGTGAAAACTCCTATGATATATCAGGTGAGAGCACAGCACTGTATATAGACAATGAAACAGGATATGGATTGTCCATATCATCCAATGAGCAGGATGGAATTACCTCGATTGCTTACATGAAGGAGACAGACCTGATGCCGTTTGCAGATGAAGCTGATTATAATAGTGTGGAGGAAACTGTTGATGAATTGGACGACGGCTCTAAGGGCGAAGCTGTCGGTAATGCGCCGGATGATGACCAGATAACACCCAGAACGATGGTAGATGGCAATTACATATATGATGATGGCAGCTCATGTGTCTGCATTGCAGAGGTAGGTTTTTCTCCCGACCGCGGCGGAAATTATATTTATATAGAATGCTGGGGATATGGAGGGCATGAACTGATAGACTTTGAAGGAGTATTGGAAGAAAATGATGATGGAAGCTATTATGCATATTATGATTTGTTAGAGGGCAGTATTAACGTTGTTTTTGTAGATGGGGGATTGTATATAGAAACAGGTGATTCGGATATTGCGGATATGCATAGTATGCAAGGGTATTATGTTTTAGAAGCACAATAAAAAGATAAAGAAGGAATGTAGCCAATTATTCGGCAATTTTCAATAATTAAATATCTGCTATACTAAATACTAGAGGTATACATATGATTGATTATAGTCCGTTATGGGAAACACTGAAGAGAAAAGGAATCACACAATATCAGCTTATTCATCAGTATAATTTTTCGGCAGGAACTTTGGATGCCTTACGGAAAAATAAAAGCATCACTGTAAATACGATGGAAACACTATGTTTGATTTTAGATTGTACGCCAAATGACATTTTTCAAGTGAACAAAGAAAACGAGGAATACGGAGGAGATGAAAGTTGATTTAATTGTAAGAAGGGATTGCGGATGCTATCAATATAAAACAGGACTTTAGTCCGTGAGGAGTTTAGTCCTGTCAGATTTCATTTAGATACTTTTTGTCTGGGCAACCGTGTCTGCTGCGAAAGGTATGGGAAAGATGAGGGAAAGATTTAATGATTCTGCATTGTTTTGATGAGCGCAAGAATGGCATCCAGTTGTGTGTCATCCAATTTACTTAACGCTTCAATAATCTGGTTTGTTTTAAGTGGATACGGGCAGCCATCATTAAAAAATTCCATAGGAGAAATATTGAAATACTCGCAAATATAAAAAAACGTCTGCATAGAGGGGAAAGTTTTTCCATTTTCGATACGGTTAATATAGCTCGGATTTTGTCCTATAGCAAGACTCATTTCTCTTGCGGATACGTTTTTTTGGTTTCGTAAAGACGTGATTCTTTCGATAAAGAAATCTTCAAACATAATAAATCACCACCTATTTATGCAATTATATAATATAGTTTTAGTAGAAGTGAAATAATTATTATCTTAAAATTATTGACATAAGATAACATATATCTTAAAATTATATAGGTAAATTGTATACTGGTGGTCGAAAAGGAGAATCACCAGTATGATGTGATGTACACAGCCTTGATCTGAAAACAGGCTGGTTTTAGCAAATGCTGATAAATTCGGAAGACAACAAAGACAGGGTGCTGGTGAACAAAATAATCCTAGAATAGAATATGTGTCAGTGAATTGCAGAGGATGTGGTGGAGTGAATCAAATAGCGAAGGGGACAAAGGCTGAATGTGAGAATTGCGGTATGATGATCAAAACCAAGTAGGAAAGACAGACAAGCAGCCGCGCAATGTGGCTACTTGTCCTCGTCTTTTATAATATCATCATTAATCTGCTCAAACAACTCGCTGACAGGAACCTCTAAAATTTCACATAATCGTTCCAGTGTATCAAAACGGATAGAAGATGTCTGGTTCGTGACAATGTTATGATAATTTCTGTAACACATTCCAAGCCGTTGACTGAGCCAGTAATTCGTTTTTCCTTTTTCGTCAAGTATTTCTTTGATTCTTAATCGGATCGTCATGGTGCCAATACCCCCTTGTTCATTATATATAGTTACGTGCTTGAAAAAAAGCTGCATATAAGCATCGTGCCTAAATGCACAGTGCATAAAAGCACTAAATTTCCTTGTGTAATTGTACTTTTTATTGTACAATAATATAGGATAAAAAAATATACCATCAATTTATTAGCATGGACACATTATGTCCATGCTAAAGTGTATAATAAAATTATGGGAAAGGAGGAGAACATGAAATGGATGAAAGGCATTTGGATAAAACAAATCGAATTTTATTCTTATATACAAAGCTTTTACAGGGGCAGCTTTTAATCAAGAGTGAGCTTGCGCAATTGATGGGTGTCAATGAGAAAAGTATCCAGCGGGATTTAGAAGATATAAGAAACTTTCTGGACAAAAGTCGGACTGAAGAAGGATACGGAAGCCAGCTAATCTATGATTATCACGAGAAGGGGTATTTACTCGAACACAACAGTCAGCTTCGGCTCTCGAATGATGAAGTGCTGGCAGTCAGCAAGATTCTTCTGGAGAGTCGCGCCTTTACGAAAAAAGAAATGATGAATATATTGGATAAGCTGATAGAGAACTGTATTCCGCGCGAGGACAGGGCAGTAGTAAACGATATGTTAAATAATGAAAGATTTCACTACGTGGAGCTGCGCCATCACAAAGAATTTCTCAGCAGATTGACGCCGCTGAGTCAGGCAATCCGTGAGAGCCGCGTGATCTGTATCAAGTATGGTAAAATCAAAGGGAATGCCACAGTGGAGCGCCGTTTGGAGCCATTGGCGATACTGTTTTCTGAATACTATTTTTATCTGGTTGGATTTATTGAGGATATTGATAGGAAAG
>CAMUFS010000279.1 GCA_947088195.1 uncultured Clostridia bacterium | reverse complement strand
CCGTGCGAGGCGCGTGCTGCGATAGCAGCATAATTCCTTGCGCGCCTCTGCACATAAAAAAACGGTCAAAAACTCGCTTTGAGCTTTTGACCGTTTCGTTCTGATTAACTAGGATAAGACACTTGTTATGAACACAACACAAAAAGCCCATTGTCAATTTTAACAATAAGCTGCTGTTGCTGGTTCATTTTATTTCCACTAATTGATGACTTAATCATAACCTATCCTTCCTTTATTTTTACAATTCTAGCAGTAGTATCTTACCTTGTCAATATGATTGTTGATATTTTTTTGTGCAAATTTCGGAGAAATTAAGAAAGCATTTCAATTTTCCCAAAATTTCTCCATCACATGATTAAAAGCAAGAGGAACATCCATATTCACACAATGTCCTGCCTCCTCAAAAATAACCGATCTACAATATGGTTCTCTTTTTTTCCACATTTCAATAAGCTTTAATTCCATAGGAATATCGTGTTCCCCACATCCAATAAGCAATGGATAAGTTCGTTGCTGCACTTGAAATTTGTTGACCATCTTATGAAGCTCTGCCAAATACATAAAAGACTTCTTTTTGAAATTAATATTTAAGTTATAAAAATCTTTTTGAGCTTCTTCTGTATATGCAGATATCTTTTTATTTGCTCTTGCAAACCACTTTATGGAAATGATCGCTTTCAACATCATAAGCATTTGAGCTTTCCCATTTTCCTTTTGCATTTCTATATCGAAATTATTTATATCATACCCACCAAAACAGGCAAGAGATCTGACCATATTGGGATACTGATTGGCAAAATCCTGTGCCAAAACGGAACCTAAAGAAACACCCAAAATATGTATCATATCTATTTTCTCTTTCTGTAAGATTTCTTTTGTCCATTTTGCCATTTGTAGAATACTATCGCCCTTTCTTGTTTCCGTCGAATGTCCATGACCAATAATATCTATAGCCAAAATATTGTATTTCTTCTTAAAATAGTCTATTTGATAACGAAACATTTGATGGTCAACAAAGGCAGCGTGAAATAGGCATACCCAATCCACATTATCACTATCCTTATGTATATAATATACAATAGGCGAATTGCTCAAGCTTCTCTGTTTCATATTCCATTCGCTCCTTATAGATACTGAAAGGGACACTTCCCCCCTATGAAGCGTCCCTTCCAATCACTTTTTCTGTCCTATTCTGCCAAATATCATATCATACCCATCGCTTCCATAGTTTAAGGAACGATTTACTCTGCTGATTGTCGCTGTTGATGCACCCGTCTTTTCTGCAATCTCCAGATAAGTATTATGATTTCTCAACATCCGTGCCACCTCAAGACGCTGTGCCATGGACAAAAGCTCATTTACGGTACAGATATCCTCAAAAAAGGAATAACATTCCTCTGAATCCTCAAGACACAGAATCGCTTCAAATAAACGATCTACCTCTTCCGTTCTGATTTTCTTACTCACGTTCCTTCCTCCATACTGTATTTCTCAAAGTATTTTAACATACTAAAGTCTTAAAGTCCAGCTCTTTTCCTCAAAATCCATTTTTTTATATACTCTGGCCGATCATTTAAAATAAGCTCCTCTGGAAACGCCAGCTCTTCCAAAATTTTTTCTGCATACTGATGGCTGCCGACATCTGCATCCACGTGCGCATCACTGTCAACCACAATCGGCACTCCATGTTTTACACAAAGGCTGAGAATTTTCCTGTCATTCTCATAGGCATTCTGCCGATAGCCATTTGGCTGGAGGGAGCTGTTATTCAGCTCCAATATCGTGCCTGTCTCCTTCGCTCCTCTGACAACCTCCTCATAATCCATAGAATACCTTCCATCATCGGGATGCCCCAATATCAAAACATATGGATTCTCCATCACTTTTCTTGCTGCTCTTGTATTCTCTGCCATACTTCCCGGACGGATACATGGTGTATGGAAGCTTGCAACTGCATAATCTAGCGTCCGAAGAATAAATTCCTCCATATCCACATTACCATTATAATCTATCACATTGAGCTCACTTCCAAACATAAGCTCCACTCCATACTGTTCTCTCGGCACCACTCTCAGATTCTGAAAATAAAAAAAATGGCATGTCCCCGGCATTGTCATAGAATGATCTGTTATGCCAAGAAGCTGTAGACCCTTTTCAGATGCCGCCTGTGCCATCTCTTTTATTGTGCTGTAGGCATGTCCGCTGGCAACGGTATGTGTGTGCAAATCCAAGATATACTTCATTATTTCCCTCATTTCTGCGCCACCTCTGCGCTCTGCTTTTCTGATAGTGTTTCTATCCATATATCATCTAATTATACCATATGCTGTCAACATTTTCCGCATTTTTCATATCATAGTTCTGTAACAGTGATACACATACACCGGCGGCACAGTTGCGCTGTGGGTGCCGTCCTCTATAACAGCGCAGAAATGAGGAGATTATGAGACTTTTAAAGAAAATGTTTTCACGCAAATTACTTCTTCTGCCAATAATTGGCCTGACGGCCGCCCTATCCCTAACTGGCTGCCAAAAGAAAGAAGAAGGCTTGACAGAGCTAACCTTAAATGAGGTTGCACACTCCATTTTTTATGCTCCCCAATATGCGGCGATTGAGTTGGGATATTTTGAGGAGGAAGGTATCTCTCTTACCCTGGTAAATGGGGCAGGTGCCGACAATGTTATGACAGCTCTTATTTCTGGAGATGCAGATATTGGCTTTATGGGGTCAGAGGCATCCATCTATGTGTACGCCGAGGGTGCACAGGACTATGCTGTCAATTTTGCACAGTTGACACAACGTGCTGGAAATTTCTTGGTGGCAAGAGAAGAACAGCCCGATTTTCAATGGAGTGATCTGAAGGGGCATGAAGTGCTTGGCGGAAGAGCAGGCGGTATGCCAGAAATGGTCTTTGAGTATATTTTAAAACAAAATAATATAGATCCCACCACCGATCTTAATATTGTCCAAAATATTAATTTCGGCCTAACTGCGGGAGCATTTTCAGGTGGTCAGGGCGAATACACGGTAGAATTTGAACCATTTGCCACCGCATTAGAATTAGAAGGCAAAGGCCATGTTGTCGCTTCCTTGGGCGTTGACAGCGGCTATGTGCCATATACGGCCTATTGTGTAAAAAAGAGTTATCTCAAAGATAATTCTGATGTTATTCAAAGCTTTACCAATGCAATACAAAAAGGCATAAACTATGTCAACACTCACTCTGCTGAGGAAATTGCTGCCACCATCGCACCTCAATTTCCTGAGACAGATACCATCAATCTTGTCACCATAGTTGAGCGTTATCTACAGCAGGATACATGGAAAACGGATACTGTATTTTCTGAAACCAGCTTTAATCTTCTTCAAGATATATTGATTCAGGCAGGAGAATTGGATTCACCAGTTCCTTATGAGGATCTTGTGACTACAGAATTTTCTCTAAATGCAGTCAATTAGATAGCACCCATTTATAATTTTTATGTTCGGGAAGAGTCCATCCAGTGAGCCCTCCCCGAACATAATTTAAAACGTACTCTTACCCCGCCTTAAAATTATAAATTGGCTTCATCACATCCAATATGGTGACTGCTTCTTTGATCACATCAATAATATCCTCCAATGCCTTATATGCCATTGGTGCTTCATCCAATGTCTCTTCTTTTACAGAAGTGGTATAAATACCCTCCATCGTCTTCTGATATTCTTCCATGGATAACTGTTCTTTTGCCTTTTTTCTTGACATAATCCTTCCAGCGCCATGTGGTGCAGAATAGTTCCACTCTAAATTGCCCTTGCCAACAGCAAGCACACTGCCATCCCGCATATTAATTGGAATCAAGACTTTTTCCCCTTCATGTGCGGCAATCGCTCCCTTTCTCAGAATCATCTCTTTGGTATCAATATAGTTATGAATGGTATGAAATGCATCATTTCCTGTTATTCCCATTCTTTCAAGAATGATCTCTGCCATTTTCTCCCGATTTCTTCTTGCAAAGCTCTGGCATATCTCCACATCAAAAAGATAATCCTCCAGATAGCTTCCATATAAATAGCACAGATCCTCTGGAATTGTCGCCTCTCTTTGCAGCCATGAGATTTTCTTGAGAGCCTCCTGAATCTCCTTTCTCCGCCCGGCTGCCTTATATTCTTTGATAATAGCATCTCTCTCAGCAAAGTACGTTTCTTTTCCTTTGTTGAGATCCACCGCAAGCTGCTGATAAAGCTCTGCCACCTGCTTGCCAA
>CAMUFS010000278.1 GCA_947088195.1 uncultured Clostridia bacterium | reverse complement strand
CGCTTAGTGAAAAACGTAGCAGATGCTAAGCTCGTGAGAAACCTCGCTAAGCACTGACGTTTTTCAATAGGTTCCGTAGGACCATAGACCGTTCTCTGAGCTACTTTCTTGATTATGCTAGAACGTGTCTTAAAATACTTCCTGCCAGATATATGTCACAAATCGCAGTATGATATAATTCCTAACTTTGATTAAACAGAAATATGTTCAAATATCAATAGAAATACCGTTCATTTTCTAAAAATTAATTAAAACCAAATATTTCACATAAAAAAATTTTAGAATATTCGCTGTAGTACTAAAAACAACATAAGTAAAATACTGAGAAAGTAGCATATCCCGTGCTGTTAGTATCCTCAAGGAACCTATTGAAAAACGTCAGCGCATAATGAGCTTGCGAATTATGCGGTATGCTTCAGCGAGGTCTCTAACGAGCTTAGCATCTGCTACGTTTTTCACTAAGCGGGAGCGCGGTGACGGAGGATACTAACAGCACGGGATATGCGGACCCTCATCACAAATATTTACACCAATTTATTTTGCATAATATATTCTTCATGCAAAAATCATCAAATAGTACAATTCTTTAAAGGAAAGGAATGTTTCGATGAAGTCTGTTCTTGTCACTGGTTCTTCTCGTGGGATTGGGCGGGAAACTGCTCTTCTTTTTGCTCGTCATGGCTACTGGACTGCCATTAATTGTCATCACAATGTAGATAAGCTAAATCAAGTGAAACAGGAAATCTTATCCCTTGGTGTTCCCTGCCTTTCTTTTGTGGCAGATGTGGGGAATTACGAAGATGCTTCGCGCATGATCTCTGCTATCTATCAGGAATGGGGCGAGCTTTCTGTGCTTGTCAATAATGCTGGGGTTGCTTCTATTGGATTATTTCAGGATATGTCACCCAGTGAGTACCAGCAGCTTCTTCAGACAAATTTGCTCTCTGTCCTCAACTGTTGTCATCTTGTTATCCCTGATATGATCCGCCGCCATACAGGAAAAATCATTAATATTTCTTCTATATGGGGAAGCTCAGGGGCTTCTTGTGAAGCTGTATATTCTGCCTCCAAGGGTGGTGTCGATAGTTTTACCAAGGCTTTGGGAAAAGAACTCGCACCAAGCGGGATTCAGGTCAATGCCGTGGCATGTGGCGTAATAGACACGGAGATGAATTGCTGTCTGTCCGAAGAAGAAAAAAAAGCGCTCGAACAGGAAATCCCTGCCGGACGCTTTGGAAGTGCCTTAGAAGCTGCGGAATTGGTCTATGCACTTGCCTCTGGACATAATTATTTAAATGGTCAAATTATTACGTTGGATGGCGGATTTCTCTAAATTTAACTTAGCTTCGCTATCTGATCTATGCCAAGGGACAATATTACTGCACCTGCTTCCGATTTTAAGCCATGCTTTTTGTTGATGGTTTCCATAATGGTATTGCGCAGGGAGATTGGTGTCACCATTGCGATAATTTCCTTTTCTGTGTGGCTTATTCCCTCATAGAGAGGCTCCTGCTCCCCTGAACCTACCAGACGAGAGCGAATGATTGTGCCGCCTCTTGCTCCTGCGCCTCTTGCAGTGTTCATCACCTCATCTGTATGTCCTTGATTTACCACAACCAAAATCAGACTGTTTGTGCTGTTTTGTTCCATCTCTGTCCCTCCAATCGAGCCTTCCCCTAATCCCTGCCTTTTTAAAATAACCGCCAATATATGATTTATGCCCGTGATGGGCATCATAAATACAATGCCTTTTGCATGGACGCTCCCCGGCAGATTATCATTCAATCGGCTCATCAAACGCCCTGCATTTTCCCTGGAGGCCAGACTGAAAATTACATCCTTCTCCGAAGAACCAATGCCCAACACATCCAAAAGCTCTGAGGATGCTGTTCCGGTTCCAGTACTCTGAAAATTAATGCTGACATGATGTTCTGCATAAAAACGAGCAAGTCCATTGCCTTGTCCACGCCCTACAAAACTGACAATCAGCTTTATATCACCTTTTTTTTCACTCACAAGCCATCCTCCTTTTATTCCTCATCAAAGAATACAATGCTGTCTTCCAGCTCATCCAAAGAGAGCTCCAGACGTTTCACAATCTTCTTCTTTAATTTGCTGTAAAGTCCTAGTAGCTGGATAGTGCACAGAGGTGTCATCGCTACCATCGCCACAATGCCAAAGGCATCCGTAAGGATATTTCCCCCGACTGCCTCACATGCGCCCATGGCAAGCGGCAAAAGAAACGTTGTGGTCATTGGTCCGCTTGACACACCACCAGAGTCAAATGCAATTCCTGTAAAAATCTGAGGAACAAAAAATGTCATTGCCAATGACAGCATATAGCCCGGAATTAAAAATACCATAATATTTAGCCCTGTTAAAATACGCAGCATTGCAAGTCCCACCGACAATGCAATACCAACAGATAGCGCTACCTCTATGGAATGCTGTGTGATGGAACCATTGGTGATCTCTTCCACCTGTTTGGTAAGCACCCGGACAGCAGGCTCTGCCTTTACGATAAAATAACCAATCAACATTCCTATTGGTATCAGAAGAAACCGTTGGCTTCCTGAGCCTATTGTCTGTCCTATGTATTGTCCAGCCGGCATAAATCCTACATTTACGCCAGTTAAAAACATAACCAGACCTCCATAAGTATATACAAGTCCCAAAATAATGCGAAGCAACTGATGTTTGTGAAATCGCTTGGATATAACCTGAAATACCAAAAACAACACCAAAATAGGCAGCATAGCAATTAGCACTTCCTTTGCATACACTGGAATCGCTCTGGCAAATTCCCCTGCCACTGCTCTTGTCGTCGCCAGATCTTCCATAGAAGCTGGTGTATAAACAGCGTCCTGCGGCTTATAGCATATTCCCAGTATCATAACTGACAGAATGGGACCTATGCTGCAAAGTGCTGTCAATCCAAAACTATCTGTGCTGGAATTTTTATCGCTTCTTACAGAAGCCAGACCAATACCAAGAGCCATAATAAAGGGAACTGTAATTGGTCCTGTCGTGACGCCACCAGAATCAAAAGACACAGCAACGAAATTAGCTGGTATAACAGCTACCATAATAAATATTACTATGTAGAATAGTACTAGCATATAAGAAAGTGGTATCCGCAGACGGATTCGCACCTGAGCAAGCATCAAAAACAGTCCCACCCCCACAGCTACGGTAAGAATCAGAACCCTATTAGGAATGGAAGGAACCTGTTGTGCCAGCACCGAAAGATCTGGCTCTGCGATTGTCACCACCATTCCCAGCACAAAACAAATGGCCAGAGGAATCCCCACATGCTTTGCTCTGCTCATCATCACGCCAATTCCCTCTCCCATGGGAATCATGGACATCTCCACGCCAAGCGTAAAAAAGCCCATTCCAAAAATAAGCATCAGCGCGCCAAAAAAGAACAATGTCCATGTTCCCGGCGTCAACGGTGCAATGCTAATGCTCAACACCAGCACAATCACAGTGATCGGCAATACAGAAGCCACCGATTCATATACCTTTTCCATCAATAATTCATTCTGTCTCAAATAGTTTGCTCCTTTTTCCTATAAAACCTTTCACACTATGACATGATTCTGCTGTGCCATAGTATAACCATATAGTATCTTTATTATAGTTTACTATATTTTAATGCTAAATTTCTGTTAAGATTTCTTCTGAACAATCCGCAAAATACAAAAAGCATACTAAGAATTACTGAATCACTCTATGTTCCATCCATCTTCCGCTCAAAAATCGTGCTGTAAAGATAACAGCTCTCACCGTCCAGTCCGCAAACATTCCTATCCAAACTGCAATCGGCCCAAATCTCATAACTCTGCACAAAAAAATACACAAGCTCACTCTACATAACCACATTGTTGTGCAGGACACAATCATAGAAAATTTCACATCCCCCGCCGCTCTCATTCCATAGGCAGGTATAAAAGAAAGCGTCCATGAAATAGGTTTTACAATCGTGATCCACATCACCATATACATGCATAAATCTGCACTTTCTTTCTCCATTCCACCTAAAATTGTCACTGGGCGCGTGATTAAAAATACCATAACACAGCTTATAATAATCGTCACCTCTGCAATTATTGTAAGCTTTTTTATGTAATATCTCGCCTCATCACGCCTTCCAGCCCCTATACACTGTCCTACTACTGTCATCAGACCAATTCCCACGCCTACAGCCCCGACACCATTCACATTCTCCATTATATTTGTCATGG
>CAMUFS010000277.1 GCA_947088195.1 uncultured Clostridia bacterium | reverse complement strand
TCCTCCGCGGTCAGATCCTTCATACTCTTTAGCAGAGAAGTCAACTCGCCCTTTTTTCCAAGATAAGAAACACGAATATCATTTAACTTATCCAGTGCATCGGAAGACTCAATCTGTCTCATGGCTTCCTCCCTAATTTGCTTTAGTTTACTGCTGTCCATAATAATCTCCTTTCCAATTCATCGAACTCATCATTTCTTCTGGATACTCGTGCGCGCAAAAAACCTCCATCCCATAGGGACGGAGGTTCTTCCGCGGTACCACCCTGATTCCTGCCATCGCAGGCACTCAAACAAGCGTAACGTGCTTATACCGGCACTCCTTACCAGAGAAAAAACTCCTTCGGGAGCACAGCTCCAGCGGGAAATTCAATATCTGCCTGAACCAAGGAATACTTTCAGCCGCTGGAATCCCCTCTCTGCTGGAAAACAGATATCTACTGACGCTCTCAATGCTTTTATTTTCTACCTACTTTATCATAGAGTTAAATAACTGTCAAGACAAATTCTATTGCTTCTTATATTTCTCCCAGAGTTTTTTCATAGTAAGCCACAGAGACCCTGTAATACATACAGAAGAATATGCACCACAAACAATACCAACCATCAAAGGTAATGCAAACTCTTTGATAGACGCAACTCCCATAATATACAATACCAGAACCATCACAAAGGTAGTCAGAGAAGTATAAATGCTTCTTGTCAATGTCTGTGTGATACTCTTATTTACAATATCATTATAATCGATCTCTTCTGTCTTATCCGCAAGATTCTCCCGAATACGGTCAAATATCACGATTGTCGCATTAATAGAATATCCCACAATCGTCAACATACATGCAATAAAAGTATTTCCCACTGCAATTCTGGATACTGCATAAAAACCAAATACTATCAGCACATCATGCAACAGCGCTATCACCGCACTTGCCGCAAATTTAATATCACTAAATCGAATCCAAATATAGAGGAGCATCAGTATTGTTGCGATAATAACGGCTATTACTGCATCTCCCTTCATCTCAGAGCTGATACTAGGACTGATTGTCTCCGCTGTAATCAGGGACTCATCCACGCCAAACTGCTCTACCAATGCCTGATTCAAGGCTTTTCTGACATCCGTGCTCAATTCCTTTGTCTTTATAACAAATGCTGTGCTGCCCTCGATTTTCTGAAGCTGAGGTGTCTCATCTCCTGTCACCTCCTTAATCACAGGAAGCACCTTAGACTCAAAATCTGCCAGCGAATAGTCCTCCTGAAATGTCACATTTGTCGAGGTTCCTCCTGCAAACTCAATGCTGTAATTCAATGCACCACCAATGGAAGAACGATTGACAAAGATAAAACACAGACCAAATACTATCAGCGCTGCTGATATACCAAAGAAAAGATTCTTTGGCTTAACAAAATTAATGGTCTTTCTCTCTTTTTGAACACCATACCATTTCACATCACGGAATCCAAGATTATAAAATAGATACATCACAAATCGAGAGATCACCAATGCCGTAAACATAGACAGTACAATACCTAACAATAATGTCTGAGCAAACCCTCTGATTGTGCCAGAACCCTTGTACATCAGCACCAAAGCCGCGATAATGGTTGTGACATTACCATCAATAATCGCTGACATTGCCTTGTTAAAACCAACCTTAATTGCTGATTGCACTGTCTTGCCCGCTGCAAGCTCCTCCTTAATTCTCGCATAAATAATGACATTGGCATCCACTGCCATACCAATAGAAAGCACAATACCTGCAATACCCGGAAGTGTAAGGGTCAAATCAAAGGCATTTAAAAGGCCAAGCATAAGACCGACATACAGAGCAAGTGCAATAGCAGAAGCCACACCAGAGATGCGGTATGCCAGAATCATAAATACAATCACAAGGATAAATCCGATTAAACCTGCCATTAAGCTGGTGGAAATTGCTTCCTCCCCCAGCTTTGCACCGACAACATTAGAGCGCAGCTCTTTTAATTCCAGAGGCAAAGAACCAATGCGGATAGTGGAAGCCAAATTGGCGGCTGTATCATAATCTGACATTCCAGTTATCTGACATCTGCCATCCGTAATTGCAGTCTGCACACTGGGTGCGCTGATAATCATATTGTCATAAATAATAAATATCGCGTCATGATTTACCACAGCTTTCTCTGTCGCCGCGGCAAATGCCTGTTTTCCTGTCTCAGTAAGCTGCAAAGATACAATATATTCTCTCAAGCCCGTTGTAGAATCGTTATAAGAAGCAGGCTGGGCATCCTCCACATCACTTCCCGTCATAATAACATTGCCTTCCATATCGACAAATACCAAGGCACCCGGCTTGCCAAGCTCCTGCAAAATAGTATTGGCATCGGTCACACCGGGAATCTCAACATTAATTCGATTGCTCCCCTCCTGATACACATCAGACTCTGTGCTATAATTCTGCACACGAAGCTGAAGCTTGTACACGGTATCTGCCAGCTCTTCCTGTGTAAACTCTCCAACTGCCTCATAAGTGATGCTTACACCACCCGCCAAATCAAGTCCAAGCTTAATATTTTTTGCAGCTCCTGTCTTTGTCTGTCCAATGCCAAACACAACCGTCAAACCAATCAACAGCATTACTGTCAACAATGCAGCCAGCTCTAAGATATATTTCGTCTTAGAATTTGCATTCGTACTCATTCTTCTTCTCCTTCCTGATTATCAGCTAACGCCGCTTTTATCATAATTGCACATTCCACCCTTTTCCTCTCAAGCTCACATCCAATATCATAAGCATCTGTAATAGAACCATGGAATTTATAGGAATTTGCCGCACATCCCCCACTACAATAAAACCGCGCAAAGCACTCTTTGCATTTCTCTTTCGCATACACATTACATAACTTAAATTCATCACGAATCTCTGTGTTTGTAATCCCATCCTCCACATTTCCAAGGAGAAACTTCTCCTCCCCGACAAACTGATGACATGGATAAAGATCTCCCCACGGTGTAACTGCCAGATATTCTGTGCCAGAACCACAACCGGACAAACGCTTTGCCACGCAAGGCCCCTGCTCTAGATCAATCATAAAATGGAAAAACTGAAATCCTCGTCCTTCCTTCTGCCTTTTTATATATTCTGTAGCCAGTCTATCATACTCCTCACAGATAGCAGGAATATCCTCCTTTCGTATCGCATACTCCTCCTCTGGTGCAGCGACTACCGGCTCCATGGACAACTGCGAAAAACCTAGATCAGCATAATGAAGCACATCCTTTGCAAAATCCAGATTATAGCGGGTAAATGTGCCTCTCACATAATATCTTGCCTGTTTTCGGCTCTCGACAAATTTCTGGAATTTGGGAACAATCACATCATAACTGCCCTTGCCATTCCTGCATGGCCTCATTCTGTCATTTACCTCTTTTCTGCCGTCAAGACTAAGCACCACATTGCTCATCTCTCGATTGCAGAACTCCATAATTTCCTCATTTAACAACATTCCATTGGTCGTCAAAGTAAAGCGAAATTGCTTATTGTGCTCTTTTTCCTTCGATCTGCCATAAAGCACTAGCTCCTTCACCACTTCCCAATTCATCAATGGCTCGCCCCCAAAGAAATCTACTTCAAGATTTCTTCTATTCCCCGAATTTTCAATAAGAAAATCAAGTGCCTTCTTTCCGACCTCCAGACTCATAAGTGCCCTTCTACCGTGATACTCTCCCTCCTCCGCAAAACAATAGCGGCAGGCAAGATTACAATCATGGGCAATATGCAGACAAAGTGCCTTTACAACTGTCTTTCGCCTCTTAAAGTCCAAAACATATTCCTTATAGGTATCCTCCGTATAAAGCTGTCCTGCCTCCTTAAGCGCCATCACTTCCGCGATCGCCTCTGAAAGCTCGTCCCTCCCATATCTTCCCGAAAGCTCACATATCACATTATCCGCAGACATCCTTTCAAGCAATGGAATCACATCATACACAATCTCATCCACCACATGAACCGATCCGCTGTTTACATCCAATACTATATTATATCCATTATTTTTATATTGATGAATCACGTTATTCTTTTCCTCTCTTATAATCCTGTACAATCGAGCAGAAGAAATCTCGCACCAAGCACCTGCCCGCTTAGCTGACATACTTCCTTTAGGTGCGCCGGGCACCCGTCAGCTTTGCTGACGACTTCCTTTGGGTGCCCGTGCGCATAAAAAAGAATCTCGCTCTACGAGATTCTCCGCCCATGGCGGACAATAAGGCTGTCAT
>CAMUFS010000276.1 GCA_947088195.1 uncultured Clostridia bacterium | reverse complement strand
GCTCATCATGAATCTGCAGGATCAATCTTGATAAAAGCTTCTCCCTTCGCAGCCGCTGATCCACTCTTACCATAGCGATCTTAATAATATCCGCCGCCGTCCCCTGTATTGGAGAATTCATCGCTATTCTCTCCCCAAAGGACCGCTGCATAAAAGCTGACGCCTTCAGCTCTGGTATGGGACGCTTTCTGCCAAACATTGTCACAGATTCTCCCTTTTCCTTTGCCTCTGTGACAAGCTTATCCAAAAACTGCTTGATTCCCGGATAGGCGGCAAAATATTTCTCAATATATTCCTCCGCCTCCTTCTTCTCAATGCTGAGATCCTGACTTAGGCCAAAAGAACTGATGCCATACACAATACCGAAATTGACCGCCTTTGCATTGCGCCTTTGAACCGCTGTTACCTCGTCAAATGGCACATGAAATACCTGTGATGCCGTAATGCGATGAATGTCCGAATCCTGCCTGTACGCCTCAATCAGCCTCTCATCCCCCGACATATGCGCGAGCACACGAAGCTCAATCTGAGAGTAATCCGCATCCACAAAAATATAACCATCCGCTGGCACAAATACCTTCCGTATTTCCCTGCCAAGCTCCACCTTCACCGGAATATTCTGCAAATTAGGCTCCGTGCTGCTGATCCTTCCCGTCGCTGTGATAGTCTGGTTAAAGGTGCTGTGTATTCTGCCATCCGCACCAATATAACCCGCCAACCCATCCGCATAAGTCGACTTAAGCTTGGAAAGCTGCCGATACTCCAATATATCCCGGATCACCGGATGATCCACAGCAAGCTTTTCCAACACATCCGCTGCCGTCGAATATCCCGTCTTAGTCTTTTTGCCGCCTGTCAATTTCATCTTTTCAAACAAAATCTCTCCAAGCTGCTTAGGCGAATTAATATTAAATACCTCTCCCACCTGCTTATAGATTGCTTGCTCTATCTGTGCTATTTTTATGGCAAGCTTTTCCCCGTAGGAGAACAATTCTTCCTTCTTTACACGAATACCTGCCTGCTCCATATGCACAAGCGTATAGATAAGCGGCATCTCAATATTTTTATAAAGCTCCCACATTCCTGCTTTTGCAAGGCCATTCCGCAAAATTCCATCGCATAAATAGGCTGTCAAGCTCTGATAACAAGCATAACACATCAAATCTTGCTGTTTTCCCAACGCCCTAAGCTCCAGCTTCTGAAACAATGCCTCCCTCGATGGCAAGCTCCATCCAAGATAATCTCTCGCAACCTCCTGATACTGATACGTATCCTTCAAAGGATTTAGCAGATAAGCCGCAATGCTGATATCCATCTCCCTGCCGGAATACTCATGCACCTGATATGGAATATGACTCTTGAGATCCATATAATCCATTATAACCTCACACTCTGTCAACTCCTGATACTCCGACAGCAGATATTCCTCCGTCAAAAACCCGCCTGTCTCAATCCAGTAACTCTCCTTGTCCGAAAATGTGATCGCTATGCCCAAAAGCCCATCTTCAAAGACACAAGATACCCCAATGCGCTCCGCCTTCTTAGCACGTGAGAGAACCTTATCTGCCTCTGAAAAATCTATCACCGCAGCAAAGCTTTCCTCCAGCTTTGGCATCTCCTTATTCTGAGCCTGTGTAAAATATTTATGAATAATACTTTTTAACCCCAGCCTTGTAAAAATATCTCTCGCTTCTTCTGTAAACATCTCTCCAGCCCTGCCATCCTCAATCGTCACCGGAACTGGACAGTCTGTTTTAATCTCTGACAAAACCTTCGACAGCTTTGCAAGCTCAAAATTATCTCTCAAGGATTCCCTCGCCTTTTTTGGGGTGATCTCCTCCACATGCTCATACGCGTTCTCTATGGAGTGATAAGCGGCGATAATCTTTCCCGCTATTTTCTCCCCAATCCCCGGAACACCGGGAATATTATCCGAAGTATCCCCCATCAAAGCCTTCATATCAATAAATTCCAAAGGAGTGACACCATAAGTCTTTATCACCTGTTCTGCGCGGTAATCCTCAATCTCTGTGACACCCTTCTTTGTCTTTGGAATACGAATAAGCACCTTCTCTGTGGCGATCTGAAGCAGATCCCTGTCTCCAGATAAAATCACCACATCATATCCCTTCTGCTCTCCCATTCTAGCCAATGTCCCAAGCAGATCATCTGCCTCATAGCCCTCCAGCTCCACCATCTGCACCTTCATGGCCTTAAGGCAGTCCTTGATATAAGGCACCTGTTCCAAAAGCTCCTCCGGCATACCCTTTCTGGTTCCTTTATAAGCCTCATAAAGCTTATGTCGAAACGTAGGAGCTTTGAGATCAAATGCCACTGTAAAATAATCCGGTTTCTCCTCCTCCATAATCCGAAATAAAATATTTAAAAATCCCAGCACTGCATTTGTGTGAAGTCCCTCCACATTTGTCAGATCCGGCAGCCCATAAAAAGCTCGATTTAATATACTATTTCCATCCATCAATAATAGCTTCGCCATCTGTCTCTCCTGATTCCTGTACTCTTTGATTGGAGCTATATAAAAACCATCTTATCCACGCGCCGTAAAAAGCACCAAAAGCTGCATAACAATTCCAATCACCGTTACACCATACATAATACCCATTATCATCTCTTTTATTTTCTCAAAAAAGCGATACCTGTCACATCGAAGCTGCGCCTGCTTAAGCTTATTGTCAAGCATACTCTTAAAATTAAAAGACGTATCTGTGCCGTTTTCAAGCTCCTCCAGCCCTTCCGCAAGCATATACATAATTTCAAGCTCCTCATAGCAATCTTCGCAGGTGCGAACATGCGCGATAAAATCCTCCTGAGCCTGCCATGCCATTCGATTGTTGAGGAAATCAGGAATCTTTCTCTGCCATTCTCTGCACACCATCTATCAACCTCCTGCACATCAGGCCCTTGTCGCAAACACCTCACACCATACCTTAATTGTGCCATCCTGAAGGGTCGTCTCATTCCTCCAACAAAAAGAATCCGCCGTAATATTTGTAAAAATCCATCGGTTCTTCTGATTCCCATTGTTTGTCAAAATCAAACTATTATCCCTCCTTGTCCCTGTAAAGCGGCTGATGCTGCCAAGACAAGTATAGATCATATCCCACATTCTAGTTTTCACATTATAGATTCGGATTGTCACACCGTACTCGCCGTCCTCTGGACCCTTGCGCATGTCTCTCTCTGGGCAGATAAACACATCTTCAATTCCAAGCCCCTCCAATATTCTAGCAAAATGCCACTCGCCTGTAAGATGTCTCTCTCTATCTGTGCCCCTCTCCTCCACATAATCAAGCTTCCAGCTTCCAATAAGCTCACGAAAATAATCAAGCTCCTCCGGTATCAGGCTGCTTCTCTCAGCGCTGATTAGTACCTCTGCAAATCCACCCATATGTACGCCCCACTCCACTCTCTTTATTTGTCTGCTCTCTTTCTATGCACTTTTCCTGTCAATTCACTGACCACAAGCCGAAAAACAGCCGTGTGCGATGCGACTGCACTGTTAAAGCGGCACGCTTCCTCGTGATAATGCCTCATCAAAATTTCCAGTGCCTCCTGCCTTTGCTCGTCAGAAACCATCTCAATTCTGCCTTTTCCTATCACACTCTGATACTCCATCGTACAAGAACAGACATCCCCTGACTGCTCCATTACCAGCTTATGAGAACAATCCATCTCAAAAGTAGCACGGTTATCCTTCTCTATCAATTTATATTTCGTTCCCTCAGCCGCACCATGAAAGTATAAAACCACTTTGCCATCTTCCACCTGCATACCAAAATTAAGCGGCAGAATATATGGATACCCATCATCATTCAGCGCTAACCTACACACATCGCACTGTTTTATCACTTCAAGAATGGCATTAAAATCTTTGATTTCCCTGTCACTGCGCCTCATTTTCTTCCTCTTTTCTATCTGCATTTTAGTTTATTTTCCTTATCAATATCATCACATAATATTATAATTATAGCATGTTATAGATAAAATCACAATACGATATGAAAAAAGCTCCAAAGGAAAATCCTTTGAAGCTCTCTGATCTCTCATGCCGCTGGCCGGAGTCGAACCGGCACGAGCGTGAACCCGGCAGATTTTGAGTCTGCTGCGTCTGCCAATTCCGCCACAGCGGCTTGCTGTCGTGCTTTATTAATATAGCACTAGATTTGCAAAATGTCAATTACTTTTTTGAAAAAATTTCAAGTTCTGAATAAATTTCTAGGGGGGGGGTGGTGAATCATATTCTAGAAGGGTCCGCCCAGAGAATTGGCTATAGT
>CAMUFS010000275.1 GCA_947088195.1 uncultured Clostridia bacterium | reverse complement strand
TTGTATCCATACGCCTTGTAATATCCGCCATATTCTCAACCAAGCTCTTTGTGCTGTCGGCAACTCCGTTAATGCCAGAAGCACCATCATCGATCGCTTTTGTGATGCTTCCAATAGAATCCGCTATCTCTGTCATGGAATTTCTAAGATGGTCGATCTGGCTGTTAAATGCATCGATTCGTTCTTTTACATACTCAGCATCCTCCTTGTACTGCCTTCCAGAATGGACAAATTCCTGAAATTCTGCCAAAATAGTCTCACTTAGATAGTCTGCCATATCTTGGGAATGTTTTGACAAATTATGTACTGCGTCAGTGACAATCTGATTGACCTCCTGAATATGGCCCGCTGTCTCACTGCAAGATTCGGCTAAGGATTTAATTTCTCCCGCCACAACAGCAAATCCTTTTCCAGCTTCGCCGGCATGCATAGCTTCTATGGATGCATTAAGAGCAATTAGATTGGTCATGGAAGAGATTTCTACAATGTCCTTTGTCAATTTATCTACCTGATCCACACTCTTACTATTTTCAATCGCTTTTTCAAGTACTTCTAAAATATCCTCTGTCTTCTTTTGAATAGCCTCTGTATTTGTCTGCGCTGCCCCTTCCATCTCATTCGCCCGTATCTTCATCGCTGAGGAATACTCTGTAATAGCACTACATTCCTCTGCCATATCATGAACATCATCCTTGACGGCAGCGGCATTATCGTTAATGATAGTAGCATTATTTGCCACCTTTTGAATTGACATGGACAAAGAACCAGCTAGAGAAGAAAGATCCTTGGCACTTTTTCCTGATATGCGGGTGCGCTTTAGCACCTCCCCTGTCACTTCGTCAAGCTTTAGTGAGCTTTCCTGAAGCGTATCCACTGTGCCCTTAATCGGCATTATCACATATTTCTTTATAATTCGTATAGCTGCAAATACTAACACCAAGCATGTCACAGTGGATGTGACAGCAATAATAAGTGAGACACCGTACACAAATGAAAGATTCTGTCTTGCATTGACTGTTCTTGCACTTACAGCCGCATACAGCTCATCAAGGTTATTTGTTATAGCAGAGCCAAAATGGGCCACATCACCGTTGGCCACAGCATATGCATCCTGTGTCTTGCTGTCCGCACTTGCACATACAAGATAGACCAAGGCATGTTTAAAAGAATCATAATTGTCCAAAAGCTGTGTATAGCTTGCTTCTTCCTCTTCCCTTACATAAGCTTCATATTCTTCTAAGTATGCTTCTAATATTTTTTCTTCTTCTTTTATCTGTGCCACAACCTCGATCATTGTATTATAGTCGATTGCGACAATATGGGACAAGGCCAATTTATGAATATTTGTGGTGGTATGGCGAATATTCTGCAATGTCTCCAAACCTACCATATAATTATCCACAATTTTAGAAGCATTGGAATTAACATTATTAATACCGAAAACCGACAGGGCATTTGAGATCAATGCCACAACACCCAATAGGATAATCGGAAGCATCAGACGTTGTTGTATTGTAAATTTTCCCTTCATCTATAAACAAATCCTTTCGATCTATACTTATCTTGCTGTGACACCCTCCACCATCTCATCTAATTGCTCTTGTAGATTCTGTAAGGAAGGATTGCCTGCCGCCATATTTTCTGCAAATTTAGAAACAGGGTCCCAGAACTTGCCTCCTACCCTCTGAAGCTGCGAAAACTTAGACTGCTCTATCAAAGCAGAGATCGCTGGAGACTTTCTGATTTCTTCTGAATCCGCAACTGCAATATTGGATGGACCTTGGCCACGCATCTCAAAGCGAAGCCGTTGATTGCTCTCCGCCGTGATCCATTCCGCAAGCTTCGATGCCCATTCTGGATGTTCGGAATAGGCATTTACCCCAATCAACTTACATCCTGAAAAAGAAGCCATCTGCACTTGACCACCATTGCAACTATACGTTGGCAGCTTCGCTGCCCCAGCATCCTCTCCCCACGCCTCCTTTATTGCAACGGCATTCCACACACCACTGACACCCGCTATCACAGAGCCATCCTTCACTCCACTTATAAATTCCTCATCTGTGCGGTTAGCAAATCCCGGACTTTCCGCAATTCGAAGCATTGCCTCTGCCACATCAATGCCTCGAATATTCCCATCTGTCTGGTTCCATGTACAATAATTCGTAATTCCATCCTTATTAAGCCCTATCTGAAGCCCTGTATTGCCAAAAAACGCATATACATACCATGCGGAGGACCAGTCCATGGTAAATACTTTCTTATGCAAAGCCGCTGCCTCCAATATGCCATCCAGCGTCTCAGCCTGTTCTTCTGTGATATATTGCTTGTTATAATATAAAAAATATCCATTATCTGCTGTTAATGGATATGCATATAGCCGATTGTTTACTGTGGCGGCTTCCACCGTGCTGGAAAGATTTCTGCTCTTGATTTCCTCTTCATTTTCAATGGGGTCCAATGCTCCAGCAGCCGCCAGTGCATTTAATTGATCATCCGCAAAGGTAAATACATCCGCGCCAGCCTCCAACCCTCCAAGCAACGCATCTTTACAATGCGATTCCCCCTGTGCTTGAAATGTAATCTGAAACTCCGCCTGTCCCTGATATTTGTTCTGAAAGCTCTGAAGAATCTGATCCATCAGCTCTGTATCCTCCTCAGCTCCCCAGACTACCAAAGCCACCTTTTTAGCTTCTGTACTCTCCTGTTCTACCTTATCTGCCCTGCCACATCCCACAAGTGCTGTGACACATAGCATAGAAAGCAGCATCCCACATACTCTTTTTCTCATATAAATTCCATCCTTTACCGTCCCCTTCATTCTGTGGTTATTATATCATTGATACAGGCTATTTGCAATAATAAGCATGAATTCCTGTACAACCAACGTAATGATACCTCCCGCTAGAGCCGCGCTATAGATAGATTGCCTTGGACAAAGCCTCCTACAAAGCAATAAAATTTTATAGAATTTTTATAGACGAAACCGTCTATAAATGATATGCTATAACAAACAGACGGATTCGTCTATAAAATAAGGAGGAATCTATATGATTATTTTTCTTGATATTTTAAAGCTATTACTCTCTATTGTCATCGCCTTTTTAGCTGGAAAGCTGATCTCCAAGCTGAAGCTGCCCTCTATCTTAGGCTGGCTGATTGCCGGCATGCTTCTGGGACCACACGCCGTAAACCTATTGAGTAACTCTGTGTTGGAATCACAATGGTTTGATGTGACAGAAAGTATTTTTGAATGTACCTTTGGACTGATCATTGGCTCAGAGCTTATATGGTCCCAGATGAAAAAAGCTGGACCACAAATCCTAGTAACCACCATCACAGAATCTCTGGGAACTTTCCTTGTGGTAAGCCTGGTATTTGGCATAATCTTCTGGTTCTTTGACACCCCCTTGTATTTAGCGTTTATACTTGGCGGGGTTGCTCTGGCCACTGCCCCAGCTCCATCTCTATCTGTGGTGCGTGATATGAAAACAAATGGCCCAGTGACAAAAACTATCATCCCTATGGCAGCGTTGGATGATCTGGTTGGAGCTATTATATTTTTCTTAGTGATTGCCTTTGTTTCCGCTCATATCTCTACTGCCGGAATCCCTGTTCCCGTGGTGTTGTTACTGGTTTTTTTACCTGTGTTTCTTGGCATTTTAACTGGCTTTGTCGCTGGTCTGCTGCTTCGACGTTCCCATACTCCAATGGGCACCATGGCTGTGATGATCTTGATGATGTTAGCTTCCATTGGACTTGGATTTTTGATCAACGCCCTGTTACCCGCCCCAGTATTTAATTTTACACTGCTTGGCATGGCTTACTCCACTTTGGTTGCTAATATGGCGACAAAAGAACAGATGAATAAGATTATGAAAACAATGAATCCTATTATTGGATTGGCTATGATCGTAGTTATCCTAAATCTAGGAGCGCCTTTGGACTATCATTTGATCGCTGGTGCTGGTTTCTACACAATCGTATATATTATCACCAGAGCCATTGGAAAATACAGTGGTGCCTGGTTTGGAGCCACCATCACTCATGCGCCTAAAACAGTGCGAAAATATTTGGGCTTTACTTTACTGCCTCACTCTGGTGTATCTCTAGTTTTTACTGGTATTGCCGTATCTGTATTAAGCGGTCCTGCACCAGAAGCCGCTTCTATCATTCAGGGAACCATTGCAGCAGCGGCTGTTATTAATGAATTTATCGCCGTATTTATGGCTAAAAAGGGATTTGAGTGGGCAGGAGAATTAAACAAAGCAGTGGAAGGAGCGACAGTATGACAC
>CAMUFS010000274.1 GCA_947088195.1 uncultured Clostridia bacterium | reverse complement strand
GCTTATTTCTCAAAACTAGTAATAAATCTATATATTCTATGAAATTACAAAAAAACATAGATTTCCTATCATGGGTAAATAAAAATATTTTTATCAATCAAAATGCCAGAAAGTATACTGTTGCACAAAGAGAAATTTTTTATGCCGATTTAGGTATTAATATAGGAAGCGAACAAAATGGCAGAAGACCTGTTATAATACTACAAAATGACATAGGCAATTCCAAAGGTAATACTACTGTTATTGCTCCTGTTACTACTCATCAGAAAAGGATTGAATGGGACAATGATAAAAAGAAATATTATATCAAAATGTCAGAAAGCAAAGTGGAAAAAATTAAATATTTAGATTTTTATGAAATTCCTTTAAAATTAGAAACAAAAGAAAAAGGAATTTATGGTTTTGTCAATGTAATGCACGTAAGAGCCATTGATAGAAAGCGCATAGACAGTATCTGTTTAGGAAAAGCTACTGAAAAATGTTTTGAAAATATCATCAAGGCACTAAATAAAAATTTAGGATAATTTGGTATTTTTTACATAATATCACAAAATATTGACATATCATTAAAAGTATGGTAATATAATGTTACTAAGATAAGCGAAAGAGCTTATCAACAGTATTTCTCTATGCAAAGCGTAGATGAAGGACAATCAAATGTAGCAAATCATGACTAAGTTATGGTTCCAGAAGTGCCTACTCTATGTAGGCATTTTTGGTGATATACCCATTGTCAAGTAGACAGGTGCAATATTTAGTGGCAGATAATATCTACGTTTCGGTTTGAAGTGTAGACATTTTTTATGTACACTATTTTTTTATATTTTTCGAGTTGTTTGTTTTCTGGAATAGGGTACTCTATTGGTATATCTGATTCCAAAGTTTCTTGACGTATCTCTAATGGTGTTTTACAGTGGTATCTATCCTGTTGGTGTTCTTCACTATAAAAGTAGAGTAACAGATTTTTATATTTAATCTGCCTACTTTAGAGGTATCATATCAGATTTATATCAAGAAAGCAACTGTCGTACCCACATTAAAGAAAAACCTAACAAGTTCTTTCCCCGCCATTTTTCCATATAGAATCGTTTTTCATCCTTCATAGATAAACCTATTCCCCAGATTTTATCTTGTACAGCACATTCTGCTAATATATCATTTCCCGTTTCAATCAGCTTTTTTTGTAATGTAACATTCTGATTAAATTTTTCTGTTAAACCTTTGCAAACAACAAGCTGCCGCATACCATTCCATATTATATCATCATAATTTTTTACAGAACGTCCTAATGCTTTAATTTTGCCAACATTGGATGTCTCAAGAATTTGCTCGGCAATTTCTATATCATGAAATAGAAGAGCTTTTTGATACATCATATATTGTTCCATAGACGAATAAGAGATATTGTCTACAGTAAAGTCAGAAAGATACCAGTTACTTAAATATCCATTTATTTCTTCAGGATTATGAAAACATATTATTTTTTTCATTTTATTTAACCTCCCAGAGCATATGTGAAAATCGTTTTTCTTAAGAAATTGTACATATCTATATAAGTCCATTTTATCATATAAATTTACATTACTCTATATTAATATATTATAGTTTAGCAGTTTACAGTTTTTTGTATAACAGTTTATTGAATCATAGTTGAGAGTGGTCCATCTAGAGGATTGTCAATCGGCATTATAACTAAAAATCCTAAATTTTTTTGTATATTTTTTTGGCTTCCCTAACTGTGTAAACATGATAGAATAAAGTTATTGCACAAAATAGAGTGCTATTTTGATAGAATGAAATATGGCTGTGAATATGCAGCTAAGGTGTTGCTGAAAGGAAGAATAGTATGAAAAAAGCGATGAATCAATCTTTGACAACCTCAATATTAAATGGAATATCAATTTTAACCATTATATTTCTGGTATTATCATTGATTTCTTATAGTTATGTGAGTGACGAGTTAAGTGATGCCAGAGCAGAACGGTATGATCTAACTTATAATGCAAATAGGTTTATGAATGGCTCTGCTTATTTGACAAATGAGGTGCGGGCATTTGCCGCTACGGGAGATCAAAAGCATTATGATAATTACTGGAATGAAGTGAATAATCTGAAAAATCGTGATATTGGTGTTGCGACAATGCAAGAGATTGGTATTACGGAGGAAGAGCAGGGAATGATCAATGAAATGTCTTCTATTTCTAATAACCTGATTCCTCTTGAAGAGGCGGCGATGCAGGAGGTTCAGAAGGAACAAAGAGCAGAAGCGATCGCCTATGTATATGGGCCAGAATACAATACAGCGATCACGCAGATCAATGCTCTAAAAGAACAATTTTTAAAAATATTAGACGAGAGAACCATGAAGGAGATTAGCAGGCTAAACGAGAGTGCAGAGCTTATCAAGACAAGAATGATTCTGGCTCTTGGGATAGTGGTGGTGATGCAGCTTCTTAATATGATCACCGTCAAACGAAAGGTTTTGCGCCCAGTGCTTGCGATTAAGGATCAGGCGGTGGAGATTTCCCGCGGAAATCTTTCTTCAGAATTTTTGCTTACCTCGGATACCTCTGAGATAGGAAGATTGACGGAGGCGATTCATGAGACAAAGAGGGAGCTTAAAAAATACATACAGGATATTAATACCAAGTTAAATGAGATGGCACAGGGGAAGATGGATCTGGCGATTGGCAATGATTATAGAGGAGAATTTCAGCCTATCCAGAAGGCGATGAGCCAGATTTTGGACTCTCTAAATGCAGCGTTGGGGCGAATCCATGTGACAGCGGAGCAGGTATCTGAGGAATCAAAGTATATGGCATCTGACGCGGAGGTTCTGTCAAGCGGTGCTGTGGCACAAGCTTCTGCCGTACAGCAGCTTTCGGCAAGTATTCAGGAAATATCAGGACAGGTGGATTCCACTTCCGAGGATGCCAACAGTGCACGCAATGCATCGACGGATGCGGAAAGTCTTTTAAAAGACTGTAGTCGGAAGATGGAGGAATTGACATCTGCCATGGCAGACATCTCAAAGTCTTCTCAGCAGATTGGGGGAATTATCAGAACTATTGAGGATATTTCTTTCCAGACAAATATTTTGGCACTCAACGCGGCGGTGGAGGCTGCGCGCGCAGGCGAGGCGGGCAAAGGTTTTGCTGTTGTGGCTGAGGAAGTAAAGAGCTTGGCAAATAAAAGTACTGTATCGGCGAAGGATATTACAGATCTAATAGAAGAGTCTATGCAGCTTGTGGAGCATGGCGCGATGCTTTCGGCAGACACGACAAAGGCACTTGCCGATGGTGTGGCCGGTGCACAGAAGTCAACACAGATTGTAGAAAGAATAGCAGAATCAGCGCAGCGTCAGTCACAATCTCTCAAACAGTTGACGCAGGGAATGGAGCAGATTTCTGAGGTAGTGCAGACTAACGCAGCGACAGCAGAAAAATCAGCAACGGCAGCAAAGCAGCTCTATAATCAGGCGGAGGAATTAAAGGTATCCGTGCAGCGCTTTCAGCTAAGAAGATAAAAAGTATGTGTATATAAGTAGGGAAAGAAATATGGTGATTACAAACAAAGAAATATGGAGAATTGCGATGGAGCAGTCTGCTGAGGATGCAAATTGCAGCCCTGAGGATTTTGAAAGACAGCAGAATGTAATTGTGATTTCAAGAGAAAATAACAGGGCAAGAAAATATTTGGAGCTGCCCCTTCCTTGTCATTTGATCTCTTATGGAAATAATATTGTGGCATCTGTGCAGGAGGAGTGCAGGGAGCTGGTGTCAAGATATATTAGCAAATATCCAGTGGAGCATTGTTTTGAGACACCCAATCTTCATGTGTTAGATGACAGTCTGAAGGATTTGGGACTGCGAAGCTGTTTTATGGCGGAATATTTTCTTCCAGATTTAAATTATCTACAGAAGCTTTCTTGTAATTATTCGATGAAGATGCTTTATCAGGAAGATTTTGCAGATCTGTACACAGATACATGGAGCAATGCGCTCTGTGAAAAGCGCAAAGAATTGGATGTGCTTGGTGTGGGGGCTTTTGACTCAGGGCGCATGGTAGGGTTTGCCGCCTGCTCAGCGGATTGCGACAGCATGTGGCAGATAGGTGTAGATGTACTTCCAGAATACCGCAGACAAAATATTGCATCCGCTTTGACCAGCAGGCTGGCACTAGAGATTTTACACGCTGGAAAGGTTCCTTTTTATTGTGCCGCATGGTCTAATGTGAAATCTGCGAGAAATGCTGTGAAAAGTGGGTTTCGCGTGGCTTGGGTAGAATTGACTGCAAAAAAG
>CAMUFS010000273.1 GCA_947088195.1 uncultured Clostridia bacterium | reverse complement strand
GAGATGAAGGGCAGAAGTCGCTGTCAGACTTTATCAGTGCAATATGTGAAGAGATTCGGACAAAAGAAATTAAAAAGATAAATATAAAAGACGAAAAGAAATAAGCCAGAGAGGCATAAGTTTCTGAAAATTGGTACAGAATATGGAAGGAACAGATAGTTATATTCTCATATCAACAAGGAGGAAACACGCTATGCCAGTATTAGACTGTAATGTCACAAACTGTATCCACAATTCTGATGAGAAATGCTGCAAGGGAAATATCTTAATTGAAGGTTCTGATGCAAAAACACCAGAATCCACCTTTTGCGCAAGCTTTTATGAGAAATCGGAGGATTCCTTCCGCAATAGCTTTGAGACACCAGACACTTCCTTAAAAGTGGACTGCGAGGCGACAAACTGCCGTTTTAACACTGATTGCGAGTGTCATGCCGAGCATATTGGAATTGCAGGAAGCCGAGCATGTAATTGTGAAGATACAAAGTGTGCAAGCTTCCAATGCACTTGTGGATGCAGATAAGAGAGCGCTAATTTGTGAAGGGATGTCTGAATGGTCTTTTTTCAGGCATCCTTTTTATATGCGCAGACCCATGTGGAGGAAATATGCCATTAACATGGCGCATGGGTCGCACGGCGAGTAGTGGAAAGAACCCCTTTCCTACTCGTATGCATATAGGCACCTTAAGAAAATATAAATCAGAGGATATTTTAAAATGGAAGAGATGAAAACAAATGAAAAATCAACATTAGAAGCACTCCGAACCGTTTTTCAGATGGCGTGGCCCTCTGTTTTGGAATCTTTTTTCGTTGCATTGGCAGGGTTAATCGATTCCCTTATGGTTAGTTCACTCGGTTCTTATGCTGTGGCAGCAGTGGGCTTGACAACGAATCCGAAATTTATAGGACTTGCTCTATTTATCGCCACAAACGTGGCAGTCTCTGCATTAGTGGCGAGAAGAAAAGGGGAGAAAGATCCATATAAGGCAAATCAGGTGCTGGTGATGGCACTTCTATTTGTAGCAGTAGCTGGAATTGTGGTCAGTGCTGCTTTTGTTATATTTGCAGATGAGATTATGCGGCTGAGTGGCTCTGAGGCAGATACACACGACAGTGCAGCACTATATTTTCGCATTATTATGGGCGGTATGATTTTCAATATTATCTCTCTCACCATCAATGCTGCACAAAGAGGCTCAGGTAACACAAGGATTGCCATGAAAACCAATGTCACCTCAAATGTGATCAATATGATCTTTAATTATCTGTTAATTGGAGGAAATTTTGGATTTCCCGCGCTGGGCGTTAAGGGAGCTGCGCTCGCTACAGTGCTGGGTACAGTGGTAGCTTGTATTATGAGTATTGCCTCTCTATTCCGAAAAGATGGATTTATCAGTATTTACTATATAATGGATAACAAGATACGCCCGGCAATGGAGGCAGCAAGAAATATGGTGAAGATTGCCTCTAGTATCTTTTTGGAGCAGATTTTGCTTCGCATAGGTTTTATGTCCGTGGCAGTGATGGCAGCAAAGCTTGGGACAAATGCATTTGCAGCCCATAATGTAGGCATGAATATAATGTCGCTTTCCTTCTCTTTTGGAGATGGCATGCAGGTGGCGGCCGTTGCTTTAATTGGACAGAGTCTCGGAGAGGGAAAACCAGAGCTTGCCAAAAAATATGGAAATTTATGCCAAAGAATAGGAAATGCCATATCAGTGGTTCTTTCTCTGATTTATCTCTTGGGAGGAAGGACATTATATAGACTTTATTTTGAAGAAGAAGTTATTATTGCCATGGGTGTGCAGATTATGCAAGTAATGGTGGTAATTGTGTTGCTACAGATTGCTCAAGTCATCTACATGGGCTGTCTAAGAGGAGCCGGAGATGTGATGTTCACAACATTTGCATCAACAATTAGCGTTACGTTGATACGACCTATCGCTTCTTATTTACTCTGTTATACATTGGGACTTGGAGTTGTTGGAATATGGCTAGGAACAGCATGTGATCAACTTAGCAGATTTTTGCTGACCTTTTTTAGATTTCGTTCAGGAAAATGGACTAAAATTAAAATATAGAAGAACACGCAGAAGAACTAACCAAGTATTACCGATAAAGTAGCTCAGAGAATTGGCTATAGTCCTACGGAACCTATTGAAAAACGTCGGCGCATAATGAGCTTGCGAATTATGCGGTATGCTTCAGCGAGGTTTCTTACGAGCTTAGCATCCGTTACGTTTTTCACTAAGCGGGAGCGCGGTGACGGAGAACTATAGTCAATTCTCTGAGCGGCCCCTTCTCAAACATGATTCAATAAATCTAAAGTAAACATATCTTGAAAAAAGTTATAAACTGATATAACTCCAATTAGGCTTTTGAGAATTTCCTCAAAAGCCTGTTATACTTTAGCTAGAATCGGGTCAAGAGTCTTTGCGACAGATCTGGATCATAAGGCACCTCTGTTTTTCTATGTAGTAAAAATCCCTATTTATTGTAATAGATTTTTGAGGATTTTTCCAAAGGATTTATTGAAGTTAAATAAAAATGGTAAGAATGTAGGAAAAATATATATCAAACCAATCATGCAAATAACCCAAGTTGTCATCATAGATTGCAACTTATATTTTGCTATTGAAATATTCCTGTGTAACTCGTAACTGTTTTTTCAGAATTTCTTTCCACATATGTGAATGTATTTCTCCAGAACCTTTAGAAACTTTTGTTAGTCTGATACTGCCATCATCATCTGTTTTACGATAAAAATAATGATCTGTATCTTTATATAACTCCCATCCGTCTCTGTCACAAAATCTTTTTAATTCTTTCCATTTTGGCATTGTATCATATCTCCTATCTTTACTGGGTCATCAACGATCAATGCCTTAAAAACATATGGAATATGCCCTTTTCTATTTGGGCTGTGTGAATATATTTCATATTCACTGTAATATTCCATTGAATAATCAAGGACAGACTTTCCAAGCATGAATCGTGCCTCCTGCTCATTTGAACCATTCTCAATAAGGTCTATTTCATTTAATGATAATGTAACTGAACCATCCTCTTCAATATATTTTGTCGCTGTAAACTGGTATATCTGTAATATATCATTCATTGTTTCCAAACTGGAAAACCACATTTTATCGCGTGTGCGCTTTATAAATTTGGGCTTTTCATGCATCACACTATCACAAACAGCACTCCATTCTTTTCTCACAGTTGTCGCTTGCTCCATCAACATATCTATCATCTCCTTTATACCTCCATTATACAAAAAGTGTACACTTTGTCAATAGTGTACACTTTATTATATGAAAATAATATATTCTTATTCCTTCTTTACCCTAACAACACAATTATTCCAAACTAAATTTCAATGCTTATAAATTTATGCTATGGTTGAACCCATCTCCCCATTACCGATAATATTAATTTTAAATATTTTTAAACCACATTTTCTTTTCTCTATACTTTTTCCCTTTTAGTATATTTATATGAATTTCCACGACTTTACAACTTTATAAATGATATCTCTGCTTCTGTACCAATTGTTTTAAGGCATTCATTATAGTATTTGATTTTATGTGGGTTTCGATATATTTCACGAAAATAGCAAATAAAAATAGTTGACACAACATGCTATTTATGTTAGAATAAAAAAGCTGTAAATAACAGGAAGAAGCAGAGTATCCACTCTCACCTTAGCGCATATGGCGACTTGGGTTTGTAATTAAGCATATGATGGGATCTATCATATTACTTACAAGTGGGTAGGAAACTATCCATTTTTTTTGCACCTTAGAGGAAATATGTCAGTTACATTGACGGGGTGCTTGCCACACGAGAAGGAAAGAATCCTTTCCTGCTCAATTACAGAGAAGATTTACTGCTGCCCTGATTATTAGAAAACTGCATATGGCTTAGTATTATTATCTGGAGGTGGACGATTATTAGCGATTTAATGATTAATGAGCAAATCAGAGACAAAGAGGTTCGTTTAATTGGCGAAAACGGAGAACAGTTAGGCGTTATGTCAGCGAGAGATGCGCTGAAGCTTGCGAGGGAGGCAGATCTGGATTTAGTAAAGATCGCACCTACAGCAAAACCGCCAGTCTGCAAGATTATTGATTATGGAAAATATAGATATGATCTAGCAAGAAAAGAGAAGGAAGCAAGGAAAAAGCAGCGGATAACAGAAGTGAAGGAAATCCGCCTGTCACCAAATATTGATGATAACGATCTGAATACGAAGGTGAACGCGGCAAGAAAGTTCATCGAGAAGGGTGATAAGGTTAAGGTGACATTGCGTTTTCGCGGCAGAGAGATGGCTCACATGTCAAGCAGCAAGGTAATCCTTGATGTATTCGCTGAG
>CAMUFS010000272.1 GCA_947088195.1 uncultured Clostridia bacterium | reverse complement strand
CAAACATTTCGATATATCGGCGGTTGGCATCATAGGAAGATATTTCACCATTATGTACAATGGAATAATCAAGCAAAGTAAAAGGATGCGCTCCACCCCACCATCCAGGTGTATTCGTTGGGTATCTGCCGTGAGCAGTCCAAGAGTAGCCTTCGTATTCGTCCAATTTATAGAACACGCCAACATCTTCAGGAAATCCAACAGCCTTGAAGGCTCCCATATTTTTTCCGCTTGAAAATACGTAGGCGCCGGGCAATTCGGTATTAATTTTCATAACAGTGCGAGCTACAAATTCTTTTTCGTCAAGCTGAAGATTGACAAATATAGAACGAAGCGGTGCGACGAAATATCTCCAGATAATCGGTTCATCTGTAATTGTAGGAATCTTTTTAGTGGGAATAATTTCGGATTTAACAATCTCAAAATGTTCTTTTAAGAATACCTCACAGTTCTTTCGGGATGCTCTGTCGTTAAAAAACATATGTAAAGCATAAAATTCCTTGTATTCTGGATAGATACCATATGCCGCAAAACCACCGCCAAGGCCGTTGGAACGATCTTGCATGGGCTTCATAGATTCAATAATTTTCTCTCCGGTTATTTTGTTTCCATCTCTCGATATGACTGCAGCAATAGCGCAACCAGAAGGGATGCGCACTTGACCTTCTATAGTATTCATATTATGTGCCTTCCTTTCTTGATCAAAAAACAAAAAGCAAAGGCACTCATTTTGGTACAGAGAATTAGCTCTGTATCAAAATGAACGCCTTTGCTCATCTCGACGTGAATTATATATCTTTTTCTATCATTTGTCAATAGCAAAACTAAAAAGAGCGAGGAAAGACCAAATTTTCAAAAAAATCTTGCGAAAAGGGATTGACAAATAAGATTTTCCGTGGTAAGATGCACGATGTTGAAGGCAAAGGCGTCTTTAAGTGGTTTGATACCCTTAAAGGCGTCTTTTGTTATATTTAGAAGTATATAAAAGTGAAGGCAAAGGCGTCTGACATATCTTGTATGGGTATAGGTGTCTTTGCCTTTAGATTTTGAAAGGAGAATTTGTAATGAGTACAATAACAGAAATTTTTGGAAGCAAGGTTTTTGATGACAGAGTAATGAAAGCAACTTTGTCGGCAAAGGTATATAATTCTCTTAAGAAAACGATTGATGAGGGTGTGGATTTGGATATTAGTGTGGCAAATGCGGTTGCTGCAGCAATGAAAGATTGGGCAGTGGAAAATGGTGCTACCCATTACACCCACTGGTTTCAGCCGCTTACCGGTATTACCGCAGAAAAGCACGATAGTTTTATTTCTCCGTCTCCTGATGGCGGTGTAATTATGGAGTTTTCGGGAAAAGAGTTGATTAAGGGCGAACCAGATGCTTCTTCTTTTCCGTCGGGTGGACTTCGAGCAACCTTTGAAGCAAGAGGCTATACGGCATGGGACCCTACCTCATATGCATTTATTAAGGGGAAAACTCTTTGTATTCCTACTGCATTCTGTTCTTATGGCGGTGAAGCGCTGGATAAGAAAACGCCGTTGCTTCGCTCTATGGAGGCTTTGAATAAGCAAGCAATGCGTATTATTCGCTTATTTGGAGATAGTACCGTTAAGTGTGTAAAAACTTCGGTAGGTCCAGAACAGGAATACTTCCTTGTAGATAGACATATGTACGACAAGCGCCATGATTTGGTGTTGACAGGTAGAACGCTGTTTGGTGCAAAGCCGCCCAAGGGTCAGGAGATGGATGATCATTATTTTGGTGTTATCAAGCCCCGTGTTGCAGCCTTTATGGATGATTTGAACCATGAATTGTGGGAGCTTGGTATTCTTGCCAAAACGGAGCATAACGAGGTTGCTCCCGCACAGCATGAGCTGGCCCCGATTTATACAACAACAAACGTAGCGACAGATCATAATCAACTGACTATGGAGATTATGCAGAAGGTTGCCGCAAAGCACGACCTTGTCTGTCTCCTCCATGAAAAGCCCTTTGCAGGTGTAAATGGAAGCGGCAAGCACAACAACTGGTCCATTACCACAGATACTGGTGTGAATTTGCTTGCACCGGGTAAGACTCCTTATGAAAATGCACAGTTTTTGTTGTTTCTTTGTGCTGTTATGAAAGCGGTGGATGATTATCAGGATTTGCTTCGTATCTCTGTTGCCACGGCCGGCAACGATCACCGCTTGGGAGCAAATGAGGCACCTCCCGCTGTGGTTTCTATGTTTCTTGGTGATGAATTGAATGCAATTTTGGAGGCGATCGAAACCAACACACCATATAACGATGTGGGCAAGCAAGTGATGAAGCTTGGAGTAAGTGTATTACCGCAGTTCACAAAGGACTCTACCGATCGCAATCGTACTTCTCCCTTTGCGTTTACCGGCAACAAATTTGAGTTCCGTATGCTTGGTTCTTCCAATAGCATTGCCTGTGCCAATATTATGTTAAATGCGGCTGTTGCAGAATCTCTTAAAATTTACGCGGATCGACTGGAAAAAGCAGAAAACTTTGAGACTACTCTGCACGAGATGATCCGCAAGACCATTAAGGATCATAAGAGAATCATTTTTAATGGCAACGGTTATGACGATGCATGGATAAAAGAAGCCACCGAAAAGAGAGGCTTGTGCAATTACCGTACCACAGCAGATTGTATACCACATATTCTTGATAAAAAGAATGTGGATATGTTGACTGCCCATAAGGTTTTTACGGAAGCAGAACTTAGATCTCGTATGGAGATTACTCTTGAAAACTATTGCAAGACAGTTATTATTGAAGCTAATACAATGGTGAGCATGGCAAGAAGCGAAATTACTCCTGCGGTGGAAGCTTATGTAAAGGAAATTGCAGAGACGGCAATGCTGAAGAAGTCCGTGTCAGATGAAATTTCCTGCACATATGAGAGTAAGCTTCTAAAGAAGCTTTCTGTATTGACCGAGCGGATTTCCTTTGCGACGGATGAGCTGGAAAATGCCATTGCTCAGGTAGGGCAGACCGACAATATCATTGCAGAAGCTGCGGCAATTCGAGATATTTTAATCAATAGGATGGGTGAATTACGTGTAGCCTGTGACGAGGCAGAAGTATTAACCTCCAAAAAGTATTGGCCGTTTCCAACATACAGCGATCTGCTCTTTGGGGTCAGATAAAGGAAGGAGATGTGTGAAATGGAATTTAGTGCAGTAAATACAATATGGGTATTGTTTGGAGCAGCATTGGTGTTTTTTATGCAAGCAGGCTTCTCCATGTGTGAGGCAGGATTTACCAGAGCGAAAAACACTGGTAATATTTTAATGAAAAATCTTATGGATTTTTGTATTGGAACGCCAGCATTTTGGCTGGTAGGCTTTGGTATTATGTTTGGAAGCGGGACCGCATTTTTTGGATGGATTGACCCTATGATAAGGAAGGATTACAGTTACATTCTTCCCGATGGTGTTCCGCTTTGGGCATTTGCGATTTTCCAGACAGTGTTTTGCGCCACCTCAGCTACGATTGTTTCAGGTGCGATGGCAGAACGAACAAAGTTTAGCGCGTACTGCCTTTACAGTGCAGCTATATCACTCATTATTTATCCTGTATCAGGGCATTGGATTTGGGGTGGTGGATGGTTGTCCCAACTTGGTTTTCATGATTTTGCCGGTTCTACTGCCGTACATATGGTGGGTGGCTTGTGTGCCTTAATCGGTGCAAAAATTCTAGGTCCCCGCATTGGCAAATATGATAGAAATGGTAAACCACGAGCGATTCTTGGCCATAATTTATCGCTTGCGGCACTGGGTGTATTTATTCTTTGGTTCTGTTGGTTTGGATTCAATGGTGCATCGACGGTATCAATGGATAGCGATGAGGCAATTATAAGTGCAGGGCTTATTTTCTTCAATACAAATTTGGCAGCGGCAGTCGCCTGCTGTATAACCTTGCTATTCACATGGATTCGTTATAAGAAGCCGGATGTTTCGATGGCTTATAATGCCGCACTTTCTGGTCTTGTGGGCATTACAGCGGGCTGTGATGCAGTGAGTCCGCTAGGAGCAGCAATTATGGGATTGATTTTTGGTGTTGTTATTGTTCTTGCTGTGGAATTTTTCGATAAGATAGCAAAGATAGATGACCCAGTTGGAGCAATATCTGTTCATTTTGTATGTGGTGCTCTTGGCACAATATTAACTGGATTTTTTGCAGTTGATGGTGGTCTGTTTTATGGTGGAGGATTTGAGTTTTTAGGTGTTCAGTGTCTTGGCGTTGCTTCTGTTATAGTTTATGTTGCTGTTGTTATTACAGCAGTATTCCTTCTGATTAAATATACTATCGGCTTACGTGCAGAGAAAGAAGATGAGATTGCAGGTCTTGATGTATCGGAGCATG
>CAMUFS010000271.1 GCA_947088195.1 uncultured Clostridia bacterium | reverse complement strand
AGCCTCAGAAAGTGTGATTCCAAATTTACTCTCCTCTTCTGCAACATTGATCTCAACAAGTATTGGCACAATACTATTTATTTTTTTTGCCTCTGCCTCAATCTGTTCCGCCAGACGAATAGAATCTACAGAATGGATCAGACATGCTTTTCCAACCACCTGCCGCACCTTATTTCGCTGTAGGTGCCCAATCATATGCCAATGAATATCAGAGGGAAGCACATCGTGCTTTTCACACAGCTCCTGCACCTTATTTTCTCCAAATTCACGCACGCCTGCCTGATATATCACATGTAGCATTGACACAGGCTTTGTTTTGCTCACAGCAATCAATGTCACCTCATCTTCTTTTCTTCCAGCGCGCCTGCAGGCATCTGCAATTTTCTGCTTTACCCTGTCAAGATTTTCTTGTAACAGCTTTTCCATAATAATCATCCCCATTTCTGCGCTTTCTACTGCGCGTATAACCTTATTGATAAATCACCTGATTCTCTTCCACTGTTCGGCTATTTAGAATAATATGGTCATACAGGGAAAGACCGTAAGGTGTATCTGTCTTTATAATATAGTATTCCTCACTTTCTGAGATAATTTCAATCTGCCGAAATACGGTATACCCTTGGTTGACACTAAATACCCCTTTTAATGGTGAAGTAAGCCCGATTTTGTAGTGATCATTCGAATCTGGCTTAACCAGTGTATCTCCAACCTCAAAACTGCTCAAATCCACATAATAAAAATTCTCTGACTCTTGATAAATTCTTGCCTCCACATTCTTTGTCACCGTAGTGCCATTCTGATCGTAGGTTTCCAAATAAAATACATTTCCTGTATCTGCCTTTGCCAGATATTCAATAGGAATGGTATAGAAATTTTTCTCTGTCACAGCGGTAATGGGGATTTTTAATCCTGTCTCTATATTTTCTACTATCTCAAAAGTAAGATAACGGTCAGAAAGATAGCGAAGCATATGTCGGTCAAATGACAACTGGGCATAGGCGCCAAAAGCATTGCTAAATATCTCTAGTGGTGCTGTCATCTCAAAGTTGTCTTTTAGAAAATGAATGGGAAGACTTGTCCTATTTCCGTATCGCAAAAGAAAATCTTCATCGATTGGAAAAATCAAAGTCCAATTATTACTTTTTATCAGCTTATATGCCGCATTGCCGCTCTCTAATAGATCCGAAGATTTCACAGAGGTCTTTTTATAATTTTCCATCTGAAATGCCTCTGGCGTGATAGTCTCTCTGGTGAGTTCTTCCATCCCATCGGTGTAATACGCAACGGTGCCAGTGGCATCTGCTGTATTTTTTTGAAAAAATCCAACCTGTTGTCCAGCCAAAATCTGATCAAGATTTGCTATATTATTCTGTCCTGATATTTCAAGTACAGAATAGTCCAGATCTACCTTAAAATCATAGATAACATCAAAATTCATAGCATTAAAATTCGAGCTGTAAGCAGAGATATCTTTTTTTAGTTCGCTTAAATCAGAATCCTTAAGGCTTTGACTATTCTCGGCAAACAATAATTCTGAGATATGTCCGCTTTCATCCAGAGTGTAAATCAGATCACCGATCGCCGCACGTGCGCCTTCCCGCAAATAAAAATTAATATATCCAGCAGCATTTGCTGTGTAGACAGCCTCATCCCTAAGTATAATTCCTGTATATTGCTCCTCCTTTGTGATGGAGCCCTGAACTGTGACCTCATATATAGAAATTTTTTCCTTGGAAAGATATGTGACCGTATAGATCAGGACATAAACAGAAATCATAATAAACAAAATCATGCCTATATTTACAGATCTCCGGTATTTTCTGATGCTGACAACTTTTCTTCTTCTGGAAGCTGCCACAAACATACCTCCTTTTTCTGGCCATTGCTACTATTATAATGTTTTTTTCCCAGATTGGAAAGTATTTTTTATAAAAATGCGTATAACAATTAAGAAAATGCAAATTCTAATGTATGTGAAACCAGATCAACAACCTGAATATAAGTGACGAACACAAATCAAAAGGAGGCTTACAGGATGGGAGTAAAATGGTTCGACTATACTGCCCTCACAATTATCATTATTGGGGCAATAAACTGGGGACTTATCGGATTCTTTGATTTTAATCTAGTTAATTTTCTCTTCGGGGATTTGACATGGTTATCCAGAGTGATCTATGCGGCAGTGGGAATCGCTGGATTGTACTTGCTCACTCTCTACGGCAGGATGGGAACTGGAACTAGACAAGAAAGCTAAAAGTAATTGACCAAAAAGAACCCTTCCTTGTTGAAGGGTTCTTTTGTATGTACAGCTTATAAGGAAATCAGTATCTTAGACTTTGCATTATCTGGGAGAAATTCTTCATCCATGGATATACTCAGGACAAATGTTACATGAAATTTGCTTCCAATCGCATCCAGCTTATCAATAGTATCTGAAATATCCTGTCCTTCCAGATTGGCAAGCTTGATAAAGCTGTCAAGGAACATGGTATCCAGATCGTGATCCTGTGAGATAATGCCGCTGATAAATCCAAGGAAGCCATCTGTTGTGCTCACGTTGTACTGTGAAACATCGATAAGACGAATCTTGTTGCTGAGCTCATACATATGTTTGTCACTCTTATCAAGATAAACAATATTTCCTTTTGCCTGCTTCACATCTACGTTTGCCTTGTCAATTAGATGCTTTGTCTTACCCTTACCCTTTTTTCCTGCAATAATCTGTATCATTGAAATCTCCTCCTTGTGTTATCATTCAATTTGGTATATTTTCATTATAATATATATCAAAGAAAAAAACAACAATCAGTTTTCTAAAGAGAGCAAGGTATTCATTTCCTGAAATACCATTTCTGAGCTGTCAGCTTTTAAAATAACTGATATATAGTATTTTCCACTGCTGCCTTTTGTGATAAGTGCCAGACAGGAACCCGCGGCGTTGGTTGTGCCGGTCTTTCCTCCAATCACTGTAATACCTTCTGGTGCCTCTATTCTTCCACTCACATAGCGATTGGTAGATTCAAAGCTGTTTGTCTTGTCTTTTCCCTCAGCATCCTTATAAGTAACTTCATAGCTTCCCTGACCAATAATAGAAAGAAATTCATCATACTTAAGAGCTTCTGCCAGCATCAGATAAATATCATAGGCGGTGGTATAATGATCTTCATTCGTAAGTCCATGAGCATTGGCAAAATGTGTGCCAGTGGCTCCCAGTTCCTTAGCACGCTGATTCATCATATCATTAAACGTACTTAAATCTCCGCCCAAAAACACGGCGATTGCCGCAGCCGCGTCATTTCCAGAACGCACCAGTGACAGATTGAGAAGCTGCCGCAATGTCAATTTATCTCCCGGCTTTAGATGGCAAAGAGTAGCACCACTCTCTGTTATCATAGCCTCCTCCGTCACAGTTACCTCCTCTTCCAGCCTGCCGCTCTCCAATGCGAGCAAGGCTGTCATAATCTTAGTTAGGCTTGCTGGATTCATGCGCTGGTGGACATTTTTTGCATAGAGCACAGTCTTATCATCCACACAGTAGACAGATGCTGTCTCCGCTGTCACAGCTACCTCCGCAGGCATTACATTCTCATTTGCGACACACAGATCCGCAGCAAATGCAGGAGCCCGGTTTTGCTGCGAAGTGCCAACAAACGAAAACTCACTCTGCGGTGAAGTGATGTCATAGGGCTTCATAAAGGATTCTGCTTTGCCGCAGCCGCCGAGAAGGAGGCTTGTGGCTGTGACAAGAAGCGCAGCGTATATGCGTGTCTTTTTCATAAATAAAATCCTTTCAGTAGATAAAAACTATCGGTAAATCTCACGCCATTCTAAATCACCGCGGTCCAATGCTTTGATTAGCAGCTCCGCCGTGGCGAGGTTCGTTGCCAGTGGAATATTGTGAATATCACAGAGCCGAAATACATTTTTAAAATCTGGCTCATGAGATTTCGGGCTCTGTGGGTCCCGCAAAAAAATCATGAGATCCAGATCATTGCTTTCTATCTGCGCTCCCATCTGTTGTTCTCCACCCAAATGTCCGGCTAAGTATTTGTGAATATTTAAGTTTGCAACCTCCTCAATCAAGCGTCCTGTCGTGCCTGTTGCATAGAGAGTATTTTTACTTAAAATAGAACGGTACGCAATGCAAAAATTCTGCATCAGCTTTTTCTTCGAGTCGTGTGCCATAAGTCCAATGTTCATGTTTTTTCCTCCTGTTCATTAATACTCTGTATACAAAACCTCCTTAAATGTCAGCTCACGTTGTATTGATACATTCAAGACAACCCCCATCCCTATCATCAGACTCATAAGTGAGCTCATTCCATAGCTGACAAACGGAAGTGGAAGGCCCGTATTGGGCAGAATCCATGTGGCTACTCCCAA
>CAMUFS010000270.1 GCA_947088195.1 uncultured Clostridia bacterium | reverse complement strand
CGATATTAGAAGAAGTAAAAACCAGATTTGATGAAAATTCGATTGAAATACCATTTCAACAGTTGGATGTGCATATGAGAGAAAATTAAATAGTAGGGGTTTAAAGTCCTCCGTTTTTCGTTTCTAAAGACGAAAGCGGAGGACTTTGTAATTTGTAATAGGATCTATATTTCGTTTAGATATTTTTTATTTTGTTGGATTGCTTGTTCCATGGCAGCGGGACTTGGTGCGCCTTTGGTCAGACGTTTTTCAACACAGGCTTTTAATGAAATTGCCTCATAAATATCTTCTTCAAAAACGGGACTTACTTCTTTATATTCTTGAAGGCTAAGCTCGTCCAGAGAGATATTTTTTTCAATACACCGAAGCACCAGTTCTCCAATAATGCCATGTGCGTCGCGGAAGGGAACGCCCTTGCCCACTAGATAGTCAGCGGCGTCAGTGGCGTTTGTAAAGCCATTTTTGGCGCTGGCTTCCATGGTAGATTGGCAAAAACGCATGGTGGAGATCATGCCAGTAAAAAGCTGAATACAGCCTTTGGTGGTGTCTATGGCATCAAAGGTCAGTTCCTTGTCCTCCTGCATGTCCTTGTTGTAGGCAAGTGGAAGTCCCTTCATAACTGTGAGAAGGGAGATGAGGGCCCCGTAGACACGTCCTGTCTTGCCGCGCACCAGTTCTGCAATATCAGGATTTTTTTTCTGCGGCATAATGCTGCTTCCGGTGCTGTAGGCATCGTCAAGCTCCACAAAGCGGTATTCATTGGAATTCCATATAATGATTTCTTCCGAAAAACGGCTTAGATGCATCATAATGGTGGAAAGTGCACTTAAAAGCTCTATTAAATAATCACGGTCCGATACGGAATCCATGCTGTTATTTGTGGCACTGTCAAAGGAAAGAAGCTTGGCAGTGTAGTCTCGGTCAAGTGGATAGGTGGTGCCAGCGAGCGCACCAGCACCTAGCGGGCATATATTTAATCTAGTATAAATGTCGGCAAGGCGCAGCCTGTCACGTTTAAACATCTCAAAATAAGCACCAAGGTGATGAGCGAGCGTGATAGGCTGTGCTTTTTGTAGATGGGTGAAGCCCGGCATATAGGTTTTGATATGCTCTTCCATCATAGAGAGAAGAGTGGAGAGCAGATTCTTTAGAAGTTGGTCAAGCTCGGTAATCTCATCACGAATGTAGAGCTTCATATCCAGAGCTACTTGATCGTTGCGGCTTCTGCCTGTATGAAGTTTTTTTCCTGTGTCACCGATGCGGCGAATCAGATGTGTTTCTACAAAGCTATGAATATCCTCACAGGATTCATCAATCGGCAGAGAACCATTTTCTATATCGGCAAGAATATCATTGAGACCATGTATGATCTTGTCACATTCTGCTTTTGTTAGGATGCCTTGTCTTGCCAACATGGTGACATGGGCGATGCTGCCTTTAATATCTTGTTTGTAAAGACGTCTGTCAAATGGAATTGAAGCATTAAATTGATAAACAAGTTGGTTTGTTTCTTTGGTGAAACGTCCACCCCATAAATTCATTTGAAACCTCACTTTCTATTTTTGGTGTTGCCTGCTGTTTTTGGTTGGCTGAATTGTAACCATTATATACCAGAATATATATGGCGTCAAGAAATGAGATGGTTGACAATCACTCTTTTTCGTGTTAAGGTTTATGACAGAAAGGAGGACCTGTGTTAAAAGAAGAGAAGAAGCGCCATGCACCCTTCTTTTTTGCTGTGCGAAGAGAAGTTTTATAATAGGGCAAGAAGGGTTAACGAGGTGGAGAGATTATCGAAGGATTCGGCGGGTGCTCTCCCATGCGGCTTCAGGCGTGAGATGTATCAGAAAAACAACGGGCAACCGTAACACAAAGCTGGTACAACTGAAGCACTTTTCAAACGATCTGTCTGTGATTTTGTGGAAAGTATGGTCAGATCGCGCGGAGAGGAATATATTGTATTTGAATATTTTTTGAAAAACCTGCCAAAGAAGAGAATTTGGTGGGCTTATTCTTTGTACGCTTTATTGCGTGGGAAAGGTGGTTTTTATGTGTGGGATTATTGGATTTTGTGGTAGCCTTCCGGCATCAGAGGTTCTGATGGCGGGGCTTAAGCAGTTGGAATACAGAGGATATGATAGTGCAGGTATTGCGGTTCAGGGAGAGAATGGAATATGTATTAGAAAAGCGATTGGAAATGTCAGCAGACTGGAAGAAAAGCTTGGGACAGAGACTTTGTCAGGAAGCTGTGGAATTGGCCATACTCGCTGGGCGACCCATGGTGGCGTGTCAGAAGCAAATGCTCATCCACATCATATTGGAAGAGTGACTTTGATACACAATGGTATTATTGAAAATTATAAGGAGATATGGGAAACGGTTGGAGCAGGAAGAACCTTACTTTCCCAGACGGATACAGAGATAGCAGCGGTTTTATTGGATTCGTTGTATGAGGCAGGAAAACCAGAGGAGGCGATCTGGAAGGCAGCTGCGATGTTGGAGGGCTCGTATGCATTTTGCATTTTATTTGAAGATATTCCCGATACCATTTATTGTATACGAAAGGTGAGTCCTTTGGTGGTGGCAAGAACAGAGGAGGGTTCTTTTGTGGCGTCAGATGTGACAGCGCTTATTGCATATACGCAGGAGTATTTTGTGCTTCCTGAGGATACGATCTTAGTCCTTAAAAAGGAGGAGATGTATCTTAAGGATCTGAGGGGAAATAAGGTGGAGCCAGAGCTTTTGCATGTCAACTGGGATACAACAGCAGCGCAGAAAAATGGGTATCCACACTATATGATTAAAGAGATTCATGAACAGCCGGAGGCGTTGCATAATACCATTGCGCCTAGAATGAAGGATGGTATCCCTGATTTTGAGGTGGATCAGATTCCTGATGATATTTTTAAGAATGTTGATCAGGTGAAGATTGTGGCATGTGGCACAGCGATGCATGCCGGACTGGTGGGAAAGGTGCTGATGGAGAAGCGTGTGAGGATACCAGTGACCGTGGAAATTGCATCGGAATTTCGCTATCAGAATCCAATTATTGATAATAGAACATTGGTGATTGTGATCTCTCAGTCCGGTGAGACGATCGATACACTTGCGAGTCTTCGTCTTGCAAAGAGTGAGGGAGCATATACACTAGGAATTGTCAATGTAAAAGGATCTACAATCGCCAGAGAAAGTGATTATGTACTGTATACACATGCAGGGCCGGAGATAGCTGTAGCGAGCACAAAAGCATACACCGTACAGCTTGCTGCCATGGTTATGCTCGCTGTTCGCATGGCGTATGTGAGAGGAATCAGTAGCGCTGAAAAGATACGACAGGATTATGAAGCATTGAAACAGGCTTCTGAGGCGGTCTATGCCTCTCTTGCATTGGAGGAGGAGATCAAAGAGCTGACAAATGCACTGACAGATAAAGAGGATCTGTTTTTTATTGGCAGAGGGATTGATTATGCCTTGTCCTGTGAGGGGTCGATTAAGCTAAAGGAGATCTCTTATATTCATTCAGAAGCGTATGCAGCGGGAGAATTAAAGCATGGAACCATTTCACTGATCACAGAAGGTGTTCCAGTAATTGCGATCGCTACGCAAAAAGAGGTTTATTCCAAGATGATATCGAATATACGGGAGGTCAAGGCAAGAGGAGCACTGGTGATTTTGATTACGCAGGAGGATACATTGGCAGAAGCCTCCTTGTATGATTATCATCTCACTGTGCCAAAGCTGCCAGATGAATTTACGCCAATACCAGCGGCCGTGATATTGCAGTTAATTGCCTATTATACTTCTGTGCACAAGGGGCTTAATGTGGACCAGCCAAGAAACCTTGCCAAATCTGTGACAGTGGAATAGGTAAAACGATAAGGATACGTTAAAAAAGTAACACATTTTCATAGTGCAATTTCCTAATTTATGTTGTATAATGTAGATGTAAGCGCTTACATATAGGGCGTGGATAGGCAGATTACAATATGTTTTGGGAAGGGAATGGTGGAAGATGGCGTTAAATGTAATTGAAGAAGCAAAGAGATGTTTACATTGTAAGAAACCAATGTGCAGAACGGGTTGTCCGATCAATACACCGATTCCAGATATGATAGCAACTTTTCTGGAAGGGAATATTACAAAAGCTGGTGAGATGGTATTTGAGAATAATCCTCTGTCCATGCTCTGTTCCTTAATATGTAACCATGAGAACCAATGTCAGGGACATTGTGTCCTAAATCATAAGGGTGCTCCAGTGCATATCAGTAGTATTGAGAATTATATTTCGGAAAATTATTTTGCAAAGACGAAGCTTGAACAGAAGGAAAGAAATGGAATAAAGGCGGCCGTTATCGGCTCTGGTCCGGCAGGCTTAACGATCGCTATCTTGTT